>DASXYU010000016.1:0-21591 GCA_036502295.1 Jatrophihabitans sp.
CATCCGCACATGCAACCCATCACGATCCGGCTCCGCATACACCGCCACCGACACGTAACCCGCATCCCGACACCCACGGATAACCCGCACCGCGATCTCGCCACGATTAGCGATCAACACCTTCTGCACGGCACGGCCTCCAGGAAATGTCTCGGATTCTGGGCGGATCGCCCTGACATTACCGGCCGCTTCGCGGGCCGGTGCTATCGGTACAGTCGGCCTGGAAACCCAGAGCTGGTGGTGGGCCAGCCGAGGTCGCCGAGGGTGTATCCCATGCCTCGGATGAAGCCGTAGACGAGCGGCAACGACACTCCGACGACGGTGTGCGGGTCGCCCTGGATCTCGTCGATGAACCAGCCGCCGAGGCCGTCGATCGTGAAGGCGCCGGCCACATCCATCGGTTCGCCGGTCGCCACGTAGGCGTCGATCTCCTCATCGGAGAGGTTCCTGAAGTGGACGCTCGTGGAGCCCACCGCACCCGCGAGGCTCCGCGTCCTCGTGTTGTAGAGGGCGTGCCCGGTGCGCAGCACGCCGGTGCGTCCTCGCATCTGTTTCCAGCGCGCGACGGCGACCTCTCGCGTCCCCGGCTTACCGAGAGCCTCGCCGTCCAGTTCGAGCACCGAATCGCAGCCGAGGACGAGGGCGGGTTCGGTGAGCAGATTCGCCACCGCGGTCGCCTTCTGCTCGGCGAGCAGTTGCGCAAGCGCCGCGGGGTCCTCAGCGGTGAAGGCGTCCTCGTCGACGTGGCTGACGATGACCTCGGGATCGAGGCCGGCGTTACGTAGCGTGGCCAGCCGTGCCGGCGACGCCGACGCGAGGACGAACTTCACGCGTTGCTCGGGGGTTTCGACATGGGGGCACCTCTCGCTTGCGGGGGACTCAAACCGCCGAGTCAGAGCCCGAGCGCTGGGCTCATGGCGCTGGTCACAGACCCAGCGACTTGCTGACGACCGACTTCATGATCTCGGTGGTGCCGCCGTAGATGCGCGAGACACGGGCGTCGGCGTAGCGGCGCGCGATCTGGTATTCCGTCATGAAGCCGTAGCCGCCGTGCAACTGCAGGCACTTGTCGACGGTCTTGCCCTGCAGCTCCGTCGTCCACCACTTCGCCTTCGATGCGTCGGCGGTCGAGAGCTCGCCCTTGGAGAGCAACTGCACGCAGTGGTCGAGGTACGTCTGTGCGATGTCAATCTCGGTCGCGAGCTCGGCGAGGACGAACTTGGTGTTCTGGAAGGCGCTGATCGTGGTGGTGAAGGCCTTGCGACTCTTCACGTACCCGATCGTCTCGGTGAGCGCCGCCTGCGCCTCCGCGACAGCGGCGACCGCGATCGAGAGCCGCTCCTGCGGCAGGTTCTCGTTGAGCTGGGTGAAGCCGTCGCCCTCCGCGCCGAGGAGGTTCGCCGCCGGAACGTGCACGTCGGTGAAGGACAGCTCCGCGGTGTCCTGGGAGTGCAGGCCGAGCTTGTCGAGGTTGCGTCCTCGCTCGAAGCCCGGCATGCCGCGCTCGAGGACGAGCAGCGACAGGCCCGTGTGCCGGTCATCGCTGGTGCGCACGACGGTGACGACGAGATCGGAGTTGTGGCCGTTGGTGATGAAGGTTTTGGAGCCGTTGACGATGTAGTCGTCGCCGTCGCGTACTGCCGAGGTCCGGATGCCCGCGAGGTCGGATCCCGCGCCGGGCTCGGTCATCGCTACGGCGGTGATGAGTTCGCCGCTGGCGATGCCCGGCAGCCAACGCTGTTTCTGCTCGTCGTTGGTGAAGTGCACGAAGTACGGCAGGACGACGTCGTTGTGCAGCGTGATGCCGAGTATCGCCGCGCCGACGCCGGCGATGCAGGCCTTCTCGTTGAGGATCTGGTTGAACCGGAAGTCTGGTGTGCCGCCGCCGCCGAATTGGTCCGGGATCTGCATCCCGAGAAAGCCGTCCTTGCCGGCCGCCGCGAAGATCTCGCGCGGCATGATGCCGGCCCTCTCCCACTCGAGGAAGTTCGGTGTGACGTGCTTACCGAGAAACGCCTCGAAGGCGTCACCGAATGCCAGTTGGTCGTCGTCGTAGTGCTTGCGCTCCATATGCTCATCGTATGGCGGCAGATCTGATCGGCGTTATCGGCGGTACCGGCTTCTACTCGCTGCTGGAGAACGCGGAACCGCGGTCGTTCTTCGGGCCGTATGGCGAGCCGAGCGGCGTCCTCACGGTGGGAACGCTCGCGGGCCGCGAGGTTGCCTTCCTTCCGCGTCACGGTGCCGATCACCAGTTGGCGCCACACATCGTCCCCTATCGCGCCAACCTCTGGGCATTGCGCGCGATCGGCGCCCAGCAGGTCCTCTCGCTCTCGGCGGTCGGCTCGCTGAAGCAGGCGCTGCAGCCGGGCGCGCTCGTCGTCCCTGACCAGATCGCCGACCGGACCCACGGCCGCGCGCAGACCTACTTCGGCGATGCCCACGGCGTGGGGCACGTCTCCTTCGCCGACCCGTACTGTCCTCGCCTGCGTTCTGCGGCGACGGGTAGCGGTGTCGAGGTCGAGGACGGGGGAGTTCTCGTCGTGGTGAACGGGCCGCGCTTCTCCTCGCGTGCCGAGTCGGCGGAGTTCCAGTCGCACGGCTGGTCGATCATCGGTATGACCGCGATGCCGGAGGCGACTCTCGCCCGCGAGCTCGGCCTTTGCTATGCGACGCTTGCGGCCGTCACCGACCTGGATGCCGGGGTCGAGGAGGGCGGAGGGGTCACCCAGCACGACGTCCTCGCCACCTTCGCTGCGAACCTGCCCAAACTGAAGGACCTGCTGGTGGCCACGATCGAGCGCCTGCCCTCCGAGCAGGGTGACTGCCCCTGCGGTGACCTCAGTCACCTCCCGAAGGGCTTCGCCCTCCCTTGATCAACACGCTGAGATCGTTCAGATCCGAACGATCTCAGCGTGTTGATCACGTGTATCCACAGGGCCACATCGCCGGGATGCGGAGACGCTGCTGGGGCGCGAGCCTTGACGCGTGCAACCGCCGCCGCTCTACGACCCTCTCGCGCTGCCCCGCGTGCTTTCACGTGAGGCAGCGCGGAAGCTCGGGTTCAGTAACAGCGCGATCGACGGACGAGTGGCCCGTGGCAATTGGCAGCGCCTGCTCCCAAGGACGTACCTGACCGCTCGCCCGCTCAGCCAGCTCGACCGCTTACGCGCGGCGCTGGTCTACGCGGGCGACGGAGCTCTTCTCTCCAGCGCCGCCGCTCTGCGTGTCTATGGCTTTGACCGCATTGCTTGGCCGCCCTCCGTCCTCGTCGTTGTCCCACCAGAGAATCGCACCCGCTCGCGGGAGTGGGTGTGCGTCAGGAACTCGCCACGGTTGGTCGAACGAGAGCCGCAAGACGGACTGGCCACCGTGCGGGTGGCGAGAGCGGTCGCCGACTATTCGCTGGACTTGCGCCGAATCGACGATGTGCGGGCGCTCGTTGCCGAAGCGGTGAGGCGGAGCCGCTGCACGGTCGACGAACTTGCAGACGAGCTTCGCTCGGGCCCGCGCAGTCGGAGCGCGCTTCTGCGTCGGGCTCTTGAGGACGTCCTCGGCGGCGCAGCGTCCGCACCTGAAGCCCGCGCGGCGTCCATCCTCAAGCGAGCCGGGCTCAACGGATTCGAGCAGAACGTGAAGATCCGACTGCCCAGTGGTCGGTACTACGTGGCGGACTTTCTATGGCGAGATCTGAAGGCGATCCTCGAGATCGACAGCGTCGAGTTTCACCTGGGACCAGCTGAGTGGCGGGCGACGATGGACCGGCACCTCGCGCTGGAGACGCTGCGCTATTCGGTGATCCACCGCCCACCGTCAGCGCTCAGCGACGAACCAAGGTTCATCGCCGACGTGCGTGGGTGGCTGCGTAGCCGTTGATCAACACGCTCGAATCGTTCGGATCTGAACGATTTCAGCGTGTTGATCAACGAGCGATGGAGCGCCAGGCGCCGGCACCGGTGAGCCAGCGGCCGCGGTGCGTCCACTTCGGATCGCTCCAGCCGCCCCGACGAGACGACTCGACCGGCTCGGTCGGGCCCGACCCAACAGCCGCCAGCAACGCGGTGAGGACGGCGACCTCCTCGACGGTCGGCGACCCCGAGACGACGCGCAGGACGGGCGTTTCGGCCGGCCCTACCGCCGGGTCGCTCTGGCTCATCGGCTCGCTCCGCACGCGTCGCTCACAGCGGGATGTTCCCGTGTTTCTTCGGGGGCAGCGTCTCGCGCTTGTTCTTCAGCATCCGCAGCCCCTTGATGACGTAGCTGCGGGTGTGCGACGGCGGGATCACCGAGTCGACATAGCCACGCTCCGCGGCGATATAGGGGTTGACCAGCGTGTCCTCGTACTCGCTCACGAGCTGCGCCCGGGTCGCCTCCGGATCGGAGGAGGACGCGATCTCCTTGCGGTGGATGATGTTCGCCGCACCCTGCGCGCCCATCACTGCGATCTGCGCGGTGGGCCACGCGAAGTTGAGGTCGGCACCGAGGTGCTTGGAGGCCATCACGTCATACGCTCCGCCGAAGGCCTTGCGCGTGATGATCGTGATGAGCGGCACCGTCGCCTCGGCGTAGGCGTAGATGAGCTTCGCGCCGCGCCGGATGATGCCGGTGTGCTCCTGGCTGACGCCTGGCAGGAAGCCGGGGACGTCGACCAGCGTCAGCACCGGGATGTTGAAGGCGTCGCAGGTGCGCACGAAGCGGGCCGCCTTCTCGGAGGCATCGATGTCGAGGCAGCCCGCGAAGTGCATCGGCTGATTCGCCACGACACCCACCGGTGACCCTTCGATGCGACCGAAGCCGATGACGATGTTCTGCGCGAAGAGCGACTGCACCTCGAGGAACTCCCCGTCGTCCAGCAGGTGCTCGATGATCTGATGCATGTCATACGGCGTGTTCGCCGAGTCGGGGATGAAGGAGTCGAGGAACGCGTCCTCATCGGTCACCGCGGCATCGCCTTCGACGTCGTAGGACGGCAGCGGGTCGAGATTGTTGCTCGGCAGGTAGCCCAGCAGCGCCTTCACGTACTCGAGCGCGTCGTCCTCGTCGCTGGCGAGGTAGTGGGCATTGCCGGACTTCGTGTTGTGCATCCGGGCGCCGCCGAGATCCTCCAGCGAGACGTCCTCACCGGTCACCGTCTTCACGACGTCAGGTCCGGTGATGAACATCTGCGAGGTCTTGTCGACCATCACGATGAAGTCGGTGAGCGCGGGGGAGTAGACGTGGCCACCAGCTGCCGCACCCATGATGAGCGAGATCTGCGGGATGACACCCGAGGCGTGCGTGGTGCGGCGGAAGATCTCGCCGTAGAGGCCGAGCGAGACGACACCCTCCTGGATGCGCGCGCCGCCGCCCTCGTTGATGCCGATCACCGGGCAGCCGTTCTTGATCGCGAAGTCGAGCACCTTCACGATCTTCTCGCCGTAGACCTCACCGAGGGCGCCGCCGAAGATCGTCACGTCCTGGCTGAAGACACAGACCGGACGGCCGTCGACCGTGCCGTAGCCGGTGATGACGCCGTCGCTGAAAGGACGGTTCGCCTCAAGGCCGAAGTTCGTGGAACGGTGCCGCGCGAACTCGTCGAACTCCACGAAGGAGCCTTCGTCGAGCAGGGTCTCGATGCGCTCGCGGGCCGTCTTCTTGCCCTTGGCGTGCTGCTTCTCGACTGCCTTCGCCGACGCGGCGTGCACCGCTTCGTCGTAACGATGATGCAGGTCGGCGAGCTTGCCGGCCGTCGTGTGCGGGTCGAGCGGGGTGTCTACGGGTTCAGCTGCCACAGTCCGGATCGTATCCGCGCTTAGATGGGCCCCATGGAGCGGGATGCATTGGACGTGACCCGGCTGCGCGTTGCCCTCGGCGCGCGCTTTCCCCGTATCGAGGTGGTGGACGAAACCGGCTCCACCAACGCGGACCTTCTCACCGACGTTGCTGCGCCCACGCGCAGCGTGCTGGCAGCCGAGTTCCAGAACGCAGGACGAGGACGTCTCGAGCGCGCCTGGACCTCCGCGCCGCACGCCGGTCTGACCTTCTCGGTACTGCTGCGACCCGCCGCGCCTCTGGCGGCATGGGGGTGGCTGCCGCTGCTCACGGGGTTGGCGGTGCGCGATGCCCTCGTTGCGGCTGGCCTCGACGACGTACGCCTGAAGTGGCCCAACGATGTGCTGATCGGTGACGACGAGCGCAAGATCTGCGGCATCCTCGCCCAGGTCCGTGGCGATGCCGTTGTCATCGGCATCGGTCTCAACGTCAGCACCACCAGCGACGAATTCGGCGACCTCACAAGCCAGGCGACGAGCCTCGTCCTCGGCGGCATCGAGAACCCCGACAGGACGGCTCTGCTCATCGCCGTCCTCGCCGGCCTCGACCAGCTCGTCACGCAATGGGAAGCGGCGCGCGGAGACGCGGAGGCTGCGGGCCTCGCGGCGACCTACCGCGCCGCCTGCTCCACGCTCGGCCGCGACGTTCGGGTACTGGGCCTCGACGGCTCGGAGACGATAGGAATGGCAGGCGAAGTGGACAGCGCCGGACACCTCGTCCTCGACGTGGACGGTGTGCGCCGCACCGTCGCGGCTGGGGACGTACGGCACGCCAGTCCGCTACCTTTTGACCACTAGGACCTGAGCAGGGAGGCACGTGATGGGGTTCCCCGAGAAGTTGCTCGCGGACGACGAGAAGGTCGTCGAGCACCTGCATCCGCACTGGATCACGCTGGTCCCCGCGACGATCTGGTTCATCGTCGTCTGTGCGGCGGCTGGCTTCGGTATCGGCTACGCCCCGAGCGACGGCACCACGCACAAGGTCTTCGTCATCGCCGTCATCGTCATCGCGGTCATCCTGCTCTGGTGGCTCACCGTCACACCGCTGCTCAGCTGGAAGACGACGCACTTCGTGATCACCGACCGTCGCGTGCTGATCCGCCGCGGCGTGCTCAACCACACCGGCAAGGACATCTCGCTGCAGCGCCTCACCGACGTCGGCTTTCGGCAGTCGTTCTGGGACCGCATCGTCAACGCCGGCACCCTTACCCTCGAGTCGGCGGGTGAGCACGGCACCGAGGTCCTTGAGGACGTCCCGCGCTCGGAGCAGCAGCAGCAGTTGCTGAACCGCCTCATCGAAGAGGACGGCACGCGCCGCGCCCGCGAGACCGCCGCGCACTACCAGGCTCCGCCGCAGGAGCCGGGCACTGCGGGTGGCCCGCTGCCCCCGACCACGTCCTACCCGGACGCCGGCACCACACAGCAGTACCCGCCGCAGTAACGCTGCCCACACCGATCCGGGCCTGATCCCGCCCCGAATTCAACACCGCGGCGCCCCTGTGTAACGGGCTGCTTAGTTACCGCTCAGCGGCAACGGGAACCATCGTCTGTGATGACGATCCTGCGTGCCCCCGCCGCAGCGTCGCCCCTGCGGCGGCGCGCAACCGCCGAAGCCAGGGCAGCCCTCACGTCAGGACGATTCCGCCCCGACGTGCAGGGTCTGCGGGCGATCGCGGTCGGCTCGGTCGTCCTCTACCACGGCGGTGTGTCGTGGCTGGGTGGCGGCTATGTCGG
Source organism: Jatrophihabitans sp. (assembly GCA_036502295.1). Lineage (GTDB taxonomy): Bacteria > Actinomycetota > Actinomycetes > Mycobacteriales > Jatrophihabitantaceae > DASXYU01. The sequence goes on from DASXYU010000016.1 coordinate 7,545, forward strand.
CGTCGACGTCTTCTTCGTCATCTCCGGCTTCCTCATCACGACCCATCTGCTCCGCGACGTCCTCACCCCGGGACGGTTCTCCTTCGCTTCGTTCTACGCGCGGCGTGCGCGGCGGATCTTGCCCGCCTCGCTCGTCGTCAACCTGTTCACCCTCATCGCCGTCGCTGTGCTGCTCACGCCGCTCGACGTGCGTGCGGCGGTCCCCGACTCGATCTGGACCGCGCTCTACGTCCCCAATCTGAGGTTCGCCGGGGAGGCGACGAACTACCTGGCGCAGAGTTCCTTCCCGTCGCCGTACCAGCATTTCTGGTCGCTCGGGGTTGAGGAGCAGTTCTACCTCCTCTGGCCCCTACTGCTCGTCCTCGCCTGCTGGGCCGCTCATCGATTTGCCCGGCGTCGCTCGCGTCGCTCGGTCGGCCTCGTGCTCGCCGCCGTCACGCTCGCGTCGTTCGTCGCGTGCGTGCGTCTCACCCGGACGTCGCAGTCGTGGGCGTTCTTCTCGCCGTGGACCCGCGCGTGGGAGTTCGCCGTCGGTGGCCTGGTGGCGTTGGCGTTCACCGGTCGCCTGCGCCTGCCGAGGACGGCGGCGACCTGCGTGCAATGGGCCGGTCTCGCCGGGCTCGTCCTCGCCATCGTCGGCTACGACGACCGCACGACCTTTCCGGGTGTGGCCGCCGCGCTGCCCGTCCTCGCCACCGCGGCGCTCATTCTTGGCGGCGCAGCGCCCGTCGACGTCAGCGCCGCCGGCGATCGCCCGAACATCCCGACGCGCGTGTTGAGCGTGCGCCCGATGCGCTTCGTCGGTGAGATCTCCTACTCGCTCTACCTCGTGCATTGGCCCGTCCTCACCATCGCCGCGGCGATGCACGGAGCAACCCCGTCCCTGACCGAGCGACTGCTCCTCGTCGCGTGCTGCGTCCCGCTCGCATACGGGCTCTATCGCTGGGTGGAGAACCCGGTGCGGCGCAGTCGGCGGGTCGGAGGCATTTCCTCGCGGCGGACGTTGCTCACCGCGTTGGCCTGCTCCGTGGCCGTCATCGCTGTCTCGCTGGTGACGAACGTGGTCTCCTCACACGCGGCGTTGACGTCCTCACGCGTCGCGGGCGCGCCGAAGGTGGTGCGCAACCCGTCCGGGACCTCGTACGTGCCGTCGAACCTGCAGCCCTCACTCGCCGCTGTTGCCGACGACAATCCGCAGAGCTACACCGACGGCTGCCACCTGGCCGTCGACTTCACCGATCCGGTGACGAACTGCACCTTCGGCAGCAACCCCGCTGCGCCACTGGTCGTCCTCTTCGGTGACTCGCACGCGGCCGAGTGGTTCCCTGCGCTGCAGCGGCTGGCGAACGAGGGCAAGATCCGGCTGGAGTCCCAGACCAAGAGCGGCTGCCCTTCGGCTGATCTGCCGGTGGACTGGCACAGCGGCACCGGCCCGCAGCCCTATCCGGAGTGCCCGGTGTGGCGTGACAAGGTCATCGCCCGGCTCACCGCCGCACCCCCCGCACTCATCGTGCTCTCCAACTACAACGATCCCGAGGTGCCCGACGGGGGACTGGCTAGCGCGAGTGCCTGGTCGGCAGGAATCAGCGACACGGTGGATCGCCTGCCGTCGACGAGCGCGATCGCCGTCCTCGGCGAGACCCCGCTGCCGGGAGTTACTCCGGCGGAATGCCTCGCGAAACATCTCGACGATGCGCGCTCGTGCGCCATCGATCGCGGCGCGGCCGTCGACACCGCGAAGCAGAACGCCGAACGGACCGCCACCCGCGCCGCGAACTCGCGCTATATCGACCTCAGTTCGTACTTCTGCAACGCCAGCGACTGCCCCGCGATCATCGGCAACGTGCAGGTCTATCGCGATTCGCAGCACATCACCGCGACCTTCGCCGCGCTGATGGCGCCCGTCCTCTGGAAGCAGCTCCGGTCGTTGTTATAGCTACCGGTAGGTAATGCGAGTTTGGGCCGAGAGGCACATCGCGGTTGTGCGAGGCCGGATCATTGACACATGGTGAGTACCGGTGACCAGCTCGCGATCACCCCTGCCGATCTCGAGATCCGCAGTCTCGGGCCGCAGACCATCGCCTCGCCGATCGCGCGGCTGCTGCACGGGCGGGCGAGTTCGATCCACTACGTGCACGAGTCCGACCGCGTGCTGCTCGACGACACGCTGCAGATGGTTCATCAGCGGGGGACGTCCTTCGACAGCCTTCTCGCACTCGAACCGGGCGGTCCGCGGGCACAGATCTACTTCGCACCCGAGAGGACGAAGGTCGGCATCGTCACCTGCGGCGGGCTCTGCCCCGGCCTCAACGACGTGATCAGGGGACTCGTCCTGGAACTGCACGAGCACTACGGCGTGCCGAGCATCCTCGGTTTCCGCAACGGCTACCTCGGGCTGGTGGGCGAGGAACCTCCGCTCGAACTCACCCCGGAGTCGGTGCGCAACATCCATACGCGCGGCGGCACCATGCTCGGCACCTCCCGCGGCGACCAGGACCCGGAGGCGATGGTCGACACGCTGGTCCGGCACGGCGTCTGCGTCCTCTTCGTCATCGGCGGGGACGGGACGCTGCGGGGGGCGCAGAAGATCGTGGACGTCGCCGAGGCGCGCGGGGTGGAACTCGCGGTGGTCGGTATCCCGAAGACGATCGACAACGACATCCCCTACATCGATCACAGCTTCGGCTTCCAGACCGCCTTTGCACGTGCCGCCGAGTCGATCCGCGCGGCGCACACCGAAGCGAGCTCGACGCCCAACGGCGTGGGCCTCGTCAAGCTGATGGGACGCCACTCCGGGTTCATCGCCTGCTACGCGGCGCTCGCCAACCAGAGCGTGGACGTCGTTCTCGTTCCGGAGATCGATTTCGCGCTCGATGGCCCCGGCGGCGTGCTGGAACACGTGCGCAGCCGGGTGGAATCGCAGGGTCACGCGGTCGTCGTCGTAGCCGAGGGGGCGGGGCAGGAGCACCTGCGCACCGACGGTGCGCGGGACGCCTCCGGCAACCTGCGTCTCGGCGACATCGGCCAACTGCTCCGCGACAGCATCACCGCCTACTTCGCCGAAGCGCAGCTGCCGTTGAGCCTGCGTTACGTCGACCCGGGCTACGCGATCCGCAGCGTCGCAGCGAATCCCTACGACGCGGTCTACTGCATCCGCCTCGCGCAGGTCGCGGTGCATGCGGCGATGGCGGGCAGGACGTCGATGGTCGTGGGGCGTTGGCACGGACGCTTCGTGCACCTGCCCATCACGCTCGCCACCGGCAGCAGCAACCAGGTGGACGCGCACGGTGACCTGTGGATGTCCGTCCTCGAGGGCACCGGTCAGCCGCTGAAGTTCGGCCAGCCCGCTCTTTCGGTCAGCCAGCTTTGAGGACGGCGGAGAGGAAGCGGCCGGAGTAGCTGCTCACCCACGTCCTGCGGGACTGATGCGTCGTGGAGGCGACCTTGGTGAACTTGCCGCTCAGCGACTTGTTGAAGTACGCGACGTTGACGACCGTGGTCGGCACGCGCGGCTTGTAGCTGTTCGCCGAGACGAGTTTCAGGGTGCCGGCGAGCTTGCCCTTGTCAGCCCCGAGCCGACTGAACCTCGTGCTGGAGAGGCCGGCGAGAGTGAGCTGCACGGAACCGGTGGAGCTCTGGGTGAAGGTGGTCGGATAGAAGACGCTGCCGACGCCGATCACGAGTTTTCCCTTGTTGGTGAAGGCCCGCGCGGCGAGGGGCGCTGCGGCGGTCTCCTTGTAGGTCCAGGTCGCGCCCCTGTCGTTCACCACTGCGGGGTTGGCCGACGAGGTGGCGTAGAAGGTGCCCGCCGTCTGCAGCACCGCCCCGGCGTTCTCGAAGCCGGAGTACCTGTCCTGGCTTTCGATCGAGCCTGCGCTGAGCGTGAACCTCGTGCTCTTGTTCAGCAGCAGCGTCGGGTGCGCCTTGCCCACGCCGGCGTCGGTGGAGAGGTACTTCCAGCTCTTGCGCGAGACGGAGACGACGAGCGGGTCCTTGAGCGTGACGTGCCCCTGCACGCTGCCGTCCTGCCAGTTGAAGGTTCCACTGCCCGCGAGGACGGCGGAGTGCCCTGCGGCGGACCATTCGCGGGTGTCGGTGATGGCGCCTGGCGTGGCCGGTGCGGCGCTGGAGAGCAGCAGGTTTGCGGGTTTGCTGATGGTGAGGGTGCCGTCCAGTTCCAGCACTCCGAAGGAGGTCACCAGCAGGACACCGTGGGGTTGGCTGCTGATCAGCTTCGCGCCGTCGGCGAAGACGGACTTCGGTGCGGCCGCGAAGCTCGCGCGGATACCGGTGGAGATCGTCAGGATCTGCCCGCCCAGGTCGATCGTCGCGCCCGTCCCCAGCGTCACCGAACAGGCGGTTGTCGCGGTGTCGATCGTGACCTTCGCGGAGGCGGGGATGGACACGTCATCACCGGTGCCCGGGGTACGCGCCGGGACAATGCCGTCAAGCGTCCAGTCGGCCGGATCGTGCCATGTCCCGTTGCCTGCGCCGGTCCATACGAAGGCGGCTCCATCGCACCCGGCGGGCGTGGCCGCGGCTGCCGGGTGGACTGCGGCGAGGGCGGGCGCGCCGCTGGCGAGCGCAGCGGCGGTCATCACCGTGAGCAGACGACGAAACATGCCAGACAACCGGACCCCCCCCGAAATATCGACAACTGCGACATTACCGCGACAGGTGAGGACTGCGTCGGCCGCTGTCGGGTGGATTAGCGTGAGCGAATGCCGATGCTGCTGGTCGTTCACCACACGACCTCCCCTGCGACGCAGGAACTGTTGGAGGCCGCTCTCGCAGGAACGAAGGCCGAAGGACTCGACTCCGTCGAGGTAGTCGTCCGTCCTGCCCTCGCCGCGACGGTGAGCGACGTCCTCGCCGCGGACGCGTTCGTCCTCGGGACTCCGGCCAACATCGGCTACATGTCCGGGGCGTTGAAACACTTCTTCGACTCGATCTACTACCCGACGCTCGTCGCGAAGCCGGACGCACCCTACGGGCTCTACGTGCACGGCAACAACGACACCACCGGCGCGGTCCGGGGCGTCGAATCCATCGCGACCGGACTCGGCTGGCAACGGGTCGCAACGCCCGTCGAGGTGGTCGGCGCCGTCGACGGCCAGGCCCGCGAGGCGGTCTGGAACCTCGCCGCGACCGTCGCGGTGACACTTGTGTGATCCGCTGAAGTGGGCGCCGGGATACTGTCGGATCCCACGAACCGTTCCGGCACTGGGGACGGCATCCTTGCTACGTGACTGAACCGGTGCCGCTGCCGAACTTCCTCGAAGGCGTGCGCGTCATCGAGTTCGCCGACGTCCTCGCGGCTATCTCGCCGAGCGCGGCCTCGGTTACGACGAACTGGCCGACGCCCATCCCGGCCTCATCTACGCCCGGATCAGTCCGTTCGGCGACGACGGTCCCTGGGCCAACTACCACGGCGGCGACCTCGTGCACCTCGCCCTTGGCGGGGTGGTGATGAACTGCGGCTACGACCCCGAGCCCGACGGTCACTACGACACGCCTCCCGTCGCGCCGCAGATGTGGCAGGCGATACCAGATCGCCGGCGAGGCGACTGTGATCGGCATCCTCGGTGCGCTGAGCCACCGCCACTCCATGCCACAGGCGTCGGCGGCATCAGCCTCGCGAGCGTTGTCCGCACCAAGGACGGCCGCTGGGTGCTGCCCTACCGCACCTACTTGCAGGGCGGCGTCCTGGACGGCTTCGACGCCATTCGCGCTCTGCTCACCGAGTACGGATACGCCGGCGACCTCACCGACCCGAAGTACGACGACCCGCAGGTGCGTGTCGACCCGCTGGTCAAACGAGCATCTGAACACGCGCATGGAGCAGCTCATCGGCAAGCCGAAGTTCGACCGCGACAGGGCGCTGCCGTGCGGCCGAGCAGCACGCCCACGGTGGCCTCGCCCACAACGATCGGCAGGTGCCAGCGCTGCGGCAGCGCGAGCAACGGCCGAGCGAGCAGGACCAACGACACCAGCGCCAGCATCGCGAACGTCACCGGGGGACCATCCCGTAAGAGCGGCTGAGGACGCAGTCGTACACCGCGTGCCACACCGGGCATACCCCCATAGACGCTGTCACGTGGCCGGCCTCAGCATGAACGTTCACCTTCCGCGACCCATGTCGATGCGTAGCACTGTGAGGAGGCGACCGCGATGCAACCCACGCGACAGCCGGCCCCTGCCGGCCCCGGACTGCGCGACCCTGAACTGGCCGCCCCCGAACTGCAGAGCGTCCGCGCCCGTCGCGCGGAGCTGCGCGCAACGCTTGCCGCCTTGGAGCAGGCACTTGCCGCGCCGGCCCAGGGACGCGAGGACCTGTGGGGCGTCGGGGTACGCGAGTCACTCGCGACCCTTGTCACCGACTTCGCCGAACACGTGCGCGTCACCGAGGGGTCCGACGGCCTGCACCAGGCCATCACCACGGCGGCGCCGAGGCTGATCCACGCCGTTCGGCAACTCACCGACGAGCACAGCCGCATCGCCGCGGAGTTAGCGGAGCTCACCTCACTTGCGCGCCCGCCGCTGGGCAGGACGGAGGTTGAGGTCGTCCGGACGAAGGCGACGCGGCTGCTCGGCGGACTCGCGCGTCACCGCCAGCGCGGCGCCGACCTCATCTATGAGGCGTACGAGACCGACATCGGCGGCACCGACTAAGCCGCTCGCGCGTCCCAAACGCTCAGTTTTGGTCGCGGATTTGAGCGTTTGGGACGCGCGAGCGGGCAGTTACTCGGCGAGTTCGATGTCGAGGTCCGCGTCGGCGGAGTGCACCTTGTCGGGGTGCAGGAAGACGAACCGCTTGTACGCCCAGAAGCGGAAGATCGTGCCGATGCCGATGGTGGCCACGTTCACCACGAAGACCATCGCGCTGCCGTGGCCATAGCCGAGCGGATAGACGAACAGCGCGATGACGAGTTCGCTGAAGATGAGCGTGATGAAGTTGATGCCGAAGAAGAACGCCGTTTCGCGTCCCAGGCTCGTCCTCGCGCGGTGTGAGAACGACAGGTAGCGGTTGCCGACGTAGGCGAAGGTGGTCGAGACGACGGTCGAGATGAACTTGGCCTTCACCGCCCCGCCATCGGACAGCCAGGCGAAGATGCCGAGATCGATGCCGAGCGAGAGAAGACCGATCAGCCCGAACGCCGAGATCTCCTTGAGCAGGATCCGCCACGAGCTGCGCAGCTGCGTGACAATCGAACGGGACGAAGAAGTCGGCATATTGGATCCAGATGGTACCCACCCCTCCTCTGGGATCGGCATGCTGCGCAGTCGGCGCCGCACAGGATGAGCCACTAGGCTCGACACCGTGGATGCCCGCACCGGACTGCCGGTCGTCGGCATGGTCGGCGCCGGCCAGCTGGCCCGGATGACACATCAGGCCGCGATCGCTCTTGGCCAGTCGCTGCGCATCCTCGCCGACACGCCTGAGGACGGCGCGGCGCTCGTCGCCGCGGACGTCGTGGTGGGCGACTACCGCAATCTCGACGATCTGCGGGCCTTCGCCCTCGGCTGCGACGTCCTCACCTGGGATCACGAGCACGTCGCCAACGAGCACGTCGCCGCTCTCGCCGCTGCCGGCATCGCGGTTCATCCCGGAGCTGAGGCGCTGCATTTCGCCCAGGACAAGGCGGCGATGCGCGCCCGGCTCGCCGAGTTGGGCGTCGACTCACCGCGCTGGGTCGACCTCACCGGTGCCGGCGATCCGGCGGCGGCGCTACGTGACTTCGGTGCCCGGGTCGGCTGGCCGCTGGTCCTCAAGGCGACGCGCGGGGGATACGACGGCAAGGGCGTCTGGATCGTCGACTCCCTGCAGGACGCCGCCGCGGTACTCGCTTCGGGTGCGCAGCTGCTCGCGGAGGAGAAGGTGCAGATCAAGCGCGAGCTCGCCGCGGACGTCGCGCGGTCGCCGTACGGGCAGGCCGCCGCGTGGCCGGTCGTCGAGACGATGCAGCGCGACGGCATCAACGTCGAAGTGATCGCCCCCGCGCCCGACCTCGACCAGACGCTCGCCGACCGTGCGCAGGAGTTCGCACTTCGCGTCGCGAAGGAACTCGGAGTCACCGGCGTCCTCGCCGTCGAACTTTTCGAAACCGAGGACGGACGGCTGCTCGTCAACGAGCTCGCGATGCGCCCGCACAACTCCGCGCACTGGACGATCGAAGGCGCTCGCACCTCACAGTTCGAACAGCACCTGCGGGCCGTCCTTGACTACCCACTCGGCGTCACCACGATGACCGCGCCGGTGGTGGTGATGGCGAACCTCCTCGGCGGTCCTGATGACGTTGTGCCGAAACGAATCGATGAGCGCATCCATCACTGCATGGCGCGCTGGCCCGATGTGAAGATCCACCTCTACGGCAAGGGACTGCGCCCCGGACGCAAGGTCGGTCATGTCACCGCTCTCGGCACCGATCTTGAGGACGTGCGAGCACGCGCGACCGCCGCGGCCGACTACCTGATGAACGGAGAACGCAGTGGCTGAGGTCGGCATCATCATGGGCTCCGACTCGGACTGGTCGGTGATGCAGGCCGCGGCCGAGGTCCTCGACGAGTTCGGCGTGAGCTACGAGGTAGGAGTCGTCTCGGCGCACCGCATGCCGGTGGAGATGATCGAGTACGGGCAGCAGGCGGCCGGTCGCGGCGTGAGGGTGATCATCGCCGGCGCCGGTGGCGCCGCCCATCTGCCCTGCATGGTGGCATCGGTGACGACGCTGCCGGTGATCGGCGTTCCCGTGCCGCTGAAGTACCTCGACGGCATGGACGCGTTGCTCTCCATCGTGCAGATGCCGGCCGGCGTGCCGGTGGCGACCGTGTCGATCGGGGGTGCCCGCAATGCCGGCCTACTGGCCGTGCGAATCCTCGCCGGCACCGATGCCGTCCTCAGCGAGAAGATGGTGGCGTTCCAGGCGGAACTCGCCGCCACTGCAAAAGCCAAGGGCGAAGTCCTGAGCCAGATCGTGGGAGGAAAGTAGTGACCGCACCCCTGACGCAACGACCGGCCTGGGCAGCGCTCGAGGCGCATCGTGCCGCGCTCGGCGAGAGGCACTTGCGTGAACTCTTCGCGACCGACGCGAGTCGCGGCACGCGCCTCACTGCGGAGGCCGCGGGGATCTACCTCGATTACTCCAAGAACCGCGTCACCGACGAGACCCTCGGGCTGCTCCGCACGCTCGCCGAGGAGTCCGGCCTGCGCGAGCGCATCGAGGCGATGTTCACCGGCGAGAAGATCAACATCACCGAGAACCGCGCAGTGCTTCACGTCGCCCTGCGCGCGCCGAAGACGCAGCGCATCCTCGTCGACGGCATCGATGTCGTTCCCGTCGTGCACGAGGTACTCGACCGGATGGCCGCCTTCGCCACCAAGATCCGATCGGGAGAGTGGGTCGGGCACACCGGCAAGCGAATCCGCAATGTCGTTAACGTCGGCATCGGCGGCTCGGACCTCGGCCCGGTGATGGCCTACCAGGCGCTGCGCGAGTACAGCGACCGTGAGCTCACCTTCCGCTTCGTCAGCAACGTCGACGGCACGGATTTCGCCGAGGCGACGCGTGACCTGGACCCTGCCGAGACGCTGTTCATCATCTCCTCGAAGACCTTCACCACGCTCGAGACGATGACGAACGCCAACACCGCCCGCGCTTGGACACTCGCCGCACTCAAGGACGAGTCCGCTGTCGCGAAGCACTTCGCCGCGGTCTCCACCAACGCCGACGGCGTCTCGAAGTTCGGCATCGACGTCCTCAACATGTTCGGCTTCTGGGACTGGGTGGGTGGCCGCTACTCGATGGATTCGGCGATCGGCCTCTCGACGATGCTCGCCATCGGCCCCGAGGGCTTCGCCGAACTGCTTGCCGGCTTCCACGAGATGGACGAGCACTTCCGCACGGCTCCGTGGGAGTCGAACCTTCCGGTGATCCTCGGGCTCCTCGGCGTCTGGTACGTCGACTTCTTCGGCACGCAGACGCAGGCGGTGCTGCCGTATGACCAGTACCTCTCGCGCTTTCCCGCGTACTTGCAGCAGTTGACGATGGAGAGCAACGGCAAGCACGTCACCCTCGCCGGTGAGACCGTCGACTACGCCACCGGGCCGGTCTACTGGGGAGAACCGGGGACGAACGGGCAGCACAGCTTCTACCAGCTGATCCACCAGGGCACCGAGCTGATCCCGTGCGACTTCATCGGCTTCGCGCACACGCTGAACCCGCTGCCGGCCAACGCGACCTTCGCCGGTGCCACGCACCACGACCTGCTCACCGCCAACGTCTTCGCCCAATCCGAGGCACTCGCCTTCGGCAAGACGGTCGAGCAGGTGAAGGCCGAGGGCACAGTGGACTGGCTGGTTCCGCACCGTGTCTTCGAGGGCAACCGTCCTTCGAACACGCTGCTGCTCGACCGCCTCTCGCCGCACGCGCTCGGGGCGCTGGTCGCGCTCTATGAGCACAGCGTCTTCGTGCAGGGCACGATCTGGAGCGTGAACTCCTTCGACCAGTGGGGCGTCGAGCTCGGCAAGGTGCTCGCGCTCAAGGTCGCGGCCGAACTCGTGAGCTCCGATGAGCCCACGCTGGCGCACGACAGCTCCACCAACAACCTCATCAGCTGGTACCGAGAGCACAAGGGATAAGACGATGCAGCTTGGAATGATCGGTCTCGGCCGAATGGGAGCCGGCATCGTTCGGCGAATCGTCAAGGACGGTCACACCGCCGTCGGCTTCGACACCAACGAAGCGAACGTCGCTGCGCTTGAGGCAGAGGGCATCACGGGTGCTCGCACGCTCGAGGAGTTCGTCGCGAAGCTTGAGCGTCCTCGCGTCGCGTGGGTGATGATCCCGGCGGGCATCACGGGCAAGGTCATCGATCAGCTCGCGGCACTGCTCGAGCCGGGCGACATCGTCATCGACGGCGGCAACAGCCGCTATCACGATGACATCGCCCGCTCGGCCGTGCTCGAACCCAAGGGCATTCACTACGTCGACATCGGCACCTCGGGCGGCGTCTTCGGTTTCGAGCGGGGCTTCTGCCTGATGGTCGGCGGCCCCAATGAGGCCTTCACGACCATCGAGCCCGTCCTGAAGTCGATCGCCCCCGGCATCGAAGCTGCACCGCGCACGGCTGGTCTTGCCGGTGAGCCGAGCATGGCTGAGCAGGGATACCTGCACTGCGGCCCGGCCGGTGCCGGCCACTTCGTGAAGATGATCCACAACGGCATCGAATACGGCATGATGGCCGCCTACGCCGAGGGTCTGAACATCCTTGAGCACGCAAACCGCGGCAAGACGGCGGGGCAGCAGGAGCACTCGGCGGAGGAGACTCCGCTCGACCACCCGGAGCATTACCAGTTCGACATCGATGTCCCCGCAGTCACCGAGCTGTGGCGCCGCGGGTCGGTCGTCGCGTCCTGGCTGCTCGACCTCACCGCACACGCGCTGTCGATCGATCCGGCGCTGGAATCGTTCAGCGGACGGGTCAGTGACTCCGGTGAAGGACGGTGGACGGTCGATGCGGCCATCGACACCGGCGTGCCCGCACCCGTCCTCGCGGCGTCACTCTTCGCGCGGTTCAGTTCGCGCGGCGAGGCGCTCTACGGCGACAAGGTGTTGTCGGCGATGCGCAAGGAGTTCGGCGGCCACGTCGAGCTGCCCACCGGCGAATAGGTCGCGTTTCGGCGCTCGCGGCGGCAATCGACGTGGCTAGCCGTCCGTGAGCCACTACACCGCGTCCAGGTCGTTGCCAGTCTCGCGATTGTCGTTCGCAACAACAATCGACATTCGGCATCCTTGAGCCATGCACCAACTGGTCGGCGAGGCCGAACGGCGACGTATTCTCCGCGCATTCATTCGCCCAGACGGCGCCCTACGCTCAATGCCGCGAGGCGGCCGCAAGCGGCAAGTCGTCCTCGAAGAACTGGTGACGGTGTTCGAACCCGGCGCACGTTACAGCGAGCGAGAGGTCAACGCCGTTCTGCGTAGCTTTCACGCCGACGTCGCTGCGTTACGCCGTTACCTGGTCGACGGTGAACTCATGGATCGTGCCAATGGCCAGTACTGGCGCACAGGCGGCTGGATCGATCCGAGCTGACCGATTGTCGTTCGCAACGACAAATCACGTGCACGGAGCATCACGTCAGGCGCTGTGTTCGGCCCTGTCGCCGGCCCACTCCACGTGGAAGCTGCCGTCGCGGTCGGTGCGGCGGTAGGTGTGGGCGCCGAAGTTGTCGCGCAGTCCCTGGATGAGCGAGGCGGGCAGGCGCTCGGCGCGCAGTCCGTCGTAGTACGCCAGTGAGGAGGCGAAGGCGGGAATCGGGATTCCGGCGAGTGCGGCCTGTGAGACCACGCGGCGCCACGACTCGACCCCGGCCTTCACTGCGTCGGCGAAGTAGGGCGCCACGAGCAGCGAGGCCAGTTCGGGATTCTCGTCGTACGCCTCGCGGATGCGGTCCAGGAACTTGGCGCGGATGATGCAGCCACCACGCCAGATCGTCGCCATCGCGCCGCGGTCCACGCCCCAGCCGTACTCCTCGGAGCCGGCGGCGATGTGGTCGAAGCCCTGTGCGTAGGCGACGACCTTGCTGGCGTAGAGGGCGGCGCGGACGTCCTCGATGAAGGCTGCGCGATCTCCTCCGCCGGCTACGCCCTCGTTGGCGGGGGTACCCCCACCGATGCTGAGCGCCCCCACTGCGCTGCCGAAGGTGGCCCGCGCCGGCCCACGCTGTTCTGCGTGGCCGGAGAGCGCGCGAGCGAAGGTGGCCTCGGCGATGCCGGTGATCGGGATGCCGAGGTCCAGTGCGCTCTGCACGGTCCAGCGACCGGTGCCCTTCTGCTCCGCTTGGTCGAGGATGACGTCGACGAGCGATCCGCCGGTGGCGGCGTCGGGCTGGGCGAGGACGTCGGCGGTGATCTCGATGAGGAACGACTCCAGGTCGCCGGAGTTCCATTCCTTGAAGATCTCCGCGATCTCGGGTGCGGAGGCACCGAGGCCGGCGCGGAGCAGGTCGTAGGCCTCGGCGATGAGCTGCATGTCGGCGTACTCGATGCCGTTGTGCACCATCTTCACGAAGTGGCCGGCGCCATCCAGGCCGATGTGCACGCAGCACGGGGTGTCGTCGACGACCGCCGCGATCGAGGTGAAGATCGGGCCGAGCTTCTCGTAGGACTGCGGCGAGCCGCCAGGCATGATCGACGGCCCGAGCAGCGCGCCCTCCTCGCCGCCGGAGACGCCGCAGCCCACGAAGTGCAAGCCCTTGGCGCGCAGGTCTGCTTCGCGGCGGCGGGTGTCGGCGAAGTGTGCGTTGCCGCAGTCGATGACGATGTCGTCCGGCTCGAGCAGCGGGACGAGTTCGTCGATGACGGCGTCGGTTGCCTCTCCTGCCTTCACCATGATGATCACGGCGCGCGGCCGCTTCAGCGAGGCGACGAAGTCGGCCATCGATTCGCTGGCGACGAAGTGACCTTCCTCGCCATGATCGGTGACCAACGACCGAGTCCGCTCGGGTGAGCGGTTGTGCAGGGCCACGATGTGGCCGTGACGCGCCAAGTTGCGGGCGAGATTGCGGCCCATGACCGCGAGGCCGGTGACTCCGATGTCTGCGGTGCCGAGAACTTCGCTCATACCTTGACCCTATTGGGACCGTCCAGATCGCCCTCGAGCTGTGCCGTGCAACACTCACGAGCGGCGATTAACGAATGCTTTGTCCGTTTTCTCAAGAAATTATTTATGCGACACGCCGTGTGAAGTAGTCGTTCAGATTGCAACGAAGTAACAGCCTTCGCTAAGGTCATTAGCAGTACCGGGGGGTACTGCAGGACCAAGCATGACAGCCGACAGGACCGTCATTTGTCATGCCCTCGTTCTGCCAACTTTTATGTCCTGGGGGACAACTATGTCTGTGAGTGCACCCGCACGTCACTCCATGCCGCTGCCGAAGAAGAAGCGCGGCGTTTTCATCAAGGTCGGTCTCGCCGCTGGCGTCGCCACCGCACTTCTCGCCGGCGGAGCCGGCACCTTCGCCGCCTGGAACGACTCGACGTCGATCTCC
>DASXYU010000017.1:0-26173 GCA_036502295.1 Jatrophihabitans sp.
CGGAGGCCGCGGGGCCCACCCCGCCGACAAGGACGTCGACGCCGTCGTGCGTGCCGACCGCGTCAGCCTCGGCGTCGACCGCGGTGACGACGAGGAGTCGGGACATGGATCAGGATCAGGACTTGTTCGGGTCGACCGTGACGATGAAGCTCCAGATGCTGCCGTCGGTCTTGTTCCCGTCGAGCTGGACGACCTGCACGATGAACGGCTTGCCGTTGTTGAGGTTGGCCGCTACGCGGTAGGAGTGCGAGTCGGTGATGGCGCTGCTGTTGCCGAGCGAGGTCTTGTTGTCGAGGTCGACGACGTTGATCGCCCAGCCGTGGCCCAGGACCTTGCGCGGCACGTCCACAAGAACCTTGTCGTCATAGCCCGACGAGATGCTCGGGACGTCAATGCCGTGCTTCTTGCACTTGTCCGGGTCGAAGCAGTACGTCGACGGCTTCACGACGACGCTGGTAGAGCCGGACTGCACGGTGACGTCCGGGGCGGGCTTGGAGCAGGCGGCAAGGGCGACAGTTCCTGCCACGATTCCGAGACCCGCGGCGATTCGGGCCTTCGCTGTCGTCGCCATGACGCTCCCTCACGTTCGTGTCCTCGGACAGCGGACACTGTCCCTATCTCGGCAGGGTCACGCTACCGGGCCGGGCCACGCCCGACTGCGCGGGATCGGAACGAACTCATCACAGCCACCGTGCCGACAATCGCCGTAGCCATCCAGAAGCCGAAGGCACCAGCGGTCTGGTGCGGCGCCGAAAGGCCGACGCCCAGCGCGGCGCCGATCACCCAGGCGAGCTGCAGAAATGTCTCCGATCGCGCGAACGCCGACGAACGCAGCCACTCGGGGACGCTGCTCTGGATGAGTGAGTCCAGCGAGATCTTCGAGATCGCGTTCGCGACCGCGGCGATGAACATCGCCAGCACGATGAACCAGAGCGAGAAGGCGATCGCCGCGATGGCGCAGCCGATGGCGGCCGCCGCCACCGAGATTACGATCACCCGCGACGGTTTCGCGGTGCGCAGCCGCGTGCCGATGGCGACTCCGGCGAAGTTGCCGAGGGCCGCCGCACCGGCGATCACACCGAGGTTCCACGCTGCCGTGAAGCCGTGCGCCGTGGTCTGCACGTGGAAGGCCAAGAAGATCGTCATCATGCCGCTGAGCAACTTCAGCGCGGACTCGCCCTCCAGCGCGATGATGAGGTTCTCGTCGAAGCCCCTGCCCGCCCAGCGCCCCAGCCGGCGTAGCAGCGGCTGGCTCGTCCGCACCGTCTCGCCGGACTGTTCGCCGCGCCCGGGCCTGGAGTCGACCGGTCGTGCCGAGTCCACCTGCTGCGGCAGCCGGAGGGAGAGGATCGCACAGGCGATGAACGCCAGCGCGGTGATGAAGAGCCCGACGCCGTAGGAGCCGGTGACCTTGATGAGGACGCCCACCACGCCGCCGAAGACGATGCCGGCGCCGAGACCGAAGATCGTCAGCCGCGCGTTCACCTGATTCTGGGTCAACGCGGGCGGCACGAGTTTCGGCGCCGCCGCCGCCCGCAGCACGCTGAAGGCCTTCGAACAGACCAACGAGCCCAGGGCACAGGGGTAGAGGACGAGCAGGTTGTCCGCGTGCCCCGACATCACCAGGGCGAGCACGGCGCGCCCGAAGCCGCTGGCTGCCATCGCCCAACGCCGTCCGTGCGAGAAGTGATCGAGCATCGGGCCGACGACCGGGGCCACCACGGCGAAGGGCGCCATCGTGATGAGGAGATAGAGCAGGATGTTGCCGCGCTGCGCGGTCGCCGAGGCGCCGAAGAAGACCGTGCCCGCCAGCGAAACGGTGATCATCGCGTCGGCGCCGTAACTGAAGACCTGGTTCCAGATCAGTGCGCTGAGACCGGACTCCTGGGCGCCGTCGGCACGGCTGGCGTCGATCACCCGCCGGCTGACCTGGCGCCCCGCGCGGTACGTACCGCCGGCGACACCGCGGACGATACCGGCGCCGCGCGAAGACGCTGCCGGCCGCTCAGGAGCGGACTGCGGCTGTTCGGGCTGCTGCGCCGAGTGGTGATAGGTGGGTGTCCCGAAGTCCCCGCCCTCGTCCTGCCGGCTCGCCATGGCCCCATCCTGCCGGATCGTGTGCCTCTTGACGGGCTGACTGTTCAGCGCGGGGGGTGATCCGTGACAATGGGGGGGTGACCGAGGTCGAGACGCAGGACGTGGTGAACGCCGACAACGGCGACGGTTCCGTTTTCTACAGCGGTGAGCCCGACGCCGTGCTTGCTGCTGCGGTCGATTTGGCGCGCGACGCCGCCGTCGAGGTGGCAGGGCCCGACGTTGTCGGTGAACATCTCGGTGTCGTCGCGGAGGACGAGTTCCTCCTTACGCACACCTTCGCCTCGCAGCTGCTCGGCTATCGCGGTTGGTACTGGGCGGTGAGCCTCGTCCGGGCGCCGGAGGCCGACTACGCCACCGTCGCCGACGTGGTGCAGCTCCCCGGCGTCGATGCGCTCCTCGCGCCGGCCTGGGTGCCGTGGAGCGAGCGTCTGCGTCCTGGCGACCTCGGCCCCGGCGATCTGCTGCCCCCCGATCCTGCGGACCCGCGCCTCGTTGCGGCCTACGTGCTCAGCGACGACCCGCAGGTGGAGTCGGTGGTCTTCGAACTCGGTCAGGGTCGCGAGCGCGTGATGTCACGTGAGGGACGCCTCGACGCGGCCGAGCGCTGGCAGGACGGCGACTTCGGCCCCGAGAGCGCGATGGCTCGGCACGCCCCGGGGCGCTGCGGCGCCTGCGGCTTCTATCTGCCGCTCGGTGGCTCGTTGCAGGCGGGCTTCGGTGCCTGCGGCAACGAGATCTCTTCCGCAGACGGCCACGTGGTGAGCGTCGAGTACGGCTGCGGCGCCCATTCTCAGGCAAAGGTCAAGGTCGCAATGCTCTCGCGCCCAATCGGTGATGTGTACGACGACGGCGACGATGTCGCCGTGGTCGTTAGTGGGGGCACCCCCAGCGATGAGGGCGTAGCCGCTGGGGGAGACGGCGACGATGTCGCCGTGATCGTGGCGTCCTCAGCGGACGCGGCCCTCCCGGCGGTGCTTGACCATGAGGAGCAGGCCGATCAGGCCGAGGACGAAGCCGTCGAGGCTGGTCCAGAACCAGATGCGGTGGCCGTGGTCGTCGAGCCAGCCGAAGAAGCAGAGACCGAGCACGGCGAGGACAAACCAGCCGGCGGTTCCGAGTAGGACGACCGTGCGCGCATTCACCTGCAGCGCGGCCGGCCTGGCGTTCTTCTCCATCGGCGCCGAGGTTACTCGCCGGCTGCCGCCACGGAGTTTGCTCGCCGGCTGCCGCCGACCGGGGGCGACTCGCTGATGGCCGGCGCACGTCTCGTCACTGAGCTGCTCGGCCCCGGTCCCAGCCCGGAGCAGCTGCTGCTCGCCCTCGACGGTGAGGCGGAACTTCTCGTCGGAAACTGGGGCGGTGGCGGGGCGGTTCTGCTCCGCGACCCGCAGGACGTCGTCCGCCTCGATGCTCAGGCGCCGTTCCCGGTACTGCCGCAGCCGGATGTCGGCGGCGCCAACCCCGACGCCATCGGCGGCGGCTGGTTCGGCGCGATCCCTTACTCGGGTACCACGGAGTTCCGTTTCTACGACCACGTGCTGCGCCTGCGCGACGGGCAGTGGTGGTTCGAGACGCTCTGGACCGAGCAGCGCGCCAACGCACTCGCCGCGCTCCGCGAGCGATACCGGCGACTCCTCGCCGACGGTGTCGCGATTCCCGTTCCGCAACTACCGATGACCTTCGGCGGGGCCGAGCGTGCAGCACACCTCGCCGCGGTGGAGTCCGCGGTGGAACTCATCCGCGCCGGCGAGGTCTATCAGGTCAACATCTGCACGCGCCTCTCCGCGGCGCTCAGCGATGCACCGCACGTCCTCTTCGCGCACGCCGCCTCGGAGCTGAAGCCCGTCTACGGTGCCTACCTCCGCGGTGCAACCGGTGCCGTCCTCAGCTTCAGCCCGGAACTCTTCGTGCGGCGGCGAGGACGGCAGGTCACGTCCTCACCCATCAAGGGCACACGTCCTCGCGACGTCCCTGCCGACGAACTGCGTCGCTCGACGAAGGACGCCGCCGAGAACGTGATGATCGTGGACCTGATGCGCAACGACCTCGGTCGGGTCAGCGAGACCGGCAGCGTGCATCCCACGGCGCTGCTGCAGATCGAGGCACACCCCGGTGTCTGGCAGCTGGTCTCGACGGTGACCTCGACGCTGCGCGCCGATGTCGACGACGCGCGGCTCCTCGACGCCACCTTTCCTCCCGGCTCGGTGACCGGTGCGCCGAAGCTGCGCGCCATGCAGGCGATCGGCGACCTCGAAACGCAGCCCCGTCAGCTCTACACCGGCGCGATCGGTTACCTCAGCCCGTGCTGGGGTGCGGAGTTCAGCGTCGCCATCCGCACCTTCGAGGTGACCGGCGAGCGCACCGAACTGAATCGCACCGAACTGAATCGCATCGAACTGGGGGTTGGCAGCGGCATCACCGCTGACAGCGTGCCGATGCTGGAGTGGCGCGAGGTGCTGCACAAGGCCACCCCGCTGCTCGCTGCGCTCGGCGCCCGCGTCGACGACGCAGTCCTCACCCCGCCCGTCGCGCCGACGCCCGCTCAGCTCGCGGGCGGACTGCTCGAGACGATCCTCGCCCTCGACGGCGTGCCGCTGCGCCTCGCTGACCACCTCGCCCGCCTCGACCGCTGCTCACGCGAGCTCTACGGGCACGGCTGCCCCCCGGATCTGGCGCGGCGCGCGGTCGACGCCGTCCGCGGACTCCCCGGCCGCATCGGGCTCCGTCTCGTCCTCGCCCCCGACGGCACCGCCTCCGTCGAAGCCCGCCCGGCCGCCTCATCACCGGCCGCCTCCGAGGTGTGGACGACGAATGGCCGCGGTGGTCTCTGGCGACACAAATGGGCCGATCGCTCGCAGCTCAGCGCGGACGAAGCCACCCGCGGAACACCGCTGTATGTCGCCGGCGACGGCACCGTTTTGGAGACCAGCCGCGGCAACGTCTTCCTCCTCGAGGACGACGGCACCCTCGTCACCCCGCCGCTGCGCGATGACCTGCTGCCGGGCATCACGCGTCGGGCGCTGCTCGATCTGGCCCGCGACGAGGGGCGTGCGGTACGGCTGCGCAGCTTCACCGTGGCCCAGATGCTGGCGGCAGGCGCTTTCTGGACCAGCAGCCTCAGTCTTGCCGTTCCGATCGTGGCGGTAGACGGAACGCCGCTGGCACGGCACGATTCTGGCAACGTAAGTTCGGATATCGAACGGTTTGCCCAACGGCTGCGCGAGGCGGATAGCGCCGCGCGCCGGCTCTCGGCGGACCTCTGAGTGAGATGGGCGTACTGGTGGTGACACTGCCGACGGAGGGACCGTCAGACACGAAGGCGATCGAGTCTCTGCCCAGCGCGCTACTGGCTCCAGAGCTACGCATCTCGCTGCTGCGTGTCTCGCGGATCATGCGCAACCAGCGCGCGGACATCTCGATCTCGCTGACGCTGCTCTCCGCGCTCGGCACCGTCTTCGCCAACGGCCCACTGAGCGCAGGCGAACTCGCCGCGATCGAGCGTGTGCAGCCGCCGTCGATGACGAAGGTGATCGCGACGCTCGAGGAACGCGGCCTCGTCCGGCGGCAGGCGCATCCGCACGACAAGCGGCAGGCGATCATCGCGATCACGCCCGCGGGCGAGGAACTGCTCGCCGGGGAGCGGCGCCTGCGCAACGAGTGGTTGGCGCAGCGGCTGGCCAATCTCACCGACGAGGAGCGTCAGCTGCTCAGGGCGGCATCACCCGTCCTCGCTAAGCTGGCTGAACAGTGACAAAGGGAACCGATCGCAATGACGATTCGGTTCCCGCACACCCATACGCGACAGACTCAGCCGACTCTCACGGCGCCGTCGGTGACGCTTCCTCTCCCCGCGGCATGTTCCGCGCGCTACGCGTCCGCAACTACCGGCTCTTCGCCTCGGGGCAGCTCGTGTCGCTCACCGGCACCTGGATGCAGCGCGTCGCCCAGGACTGGCTCGTCCTCGAACTCACCAACTCCGGTACCGCCCTCGGCGTCGTCACCGCCCTGCAGTTCGGCCCGTCGCTGCTCCTCGGCCCGTGGGGCGGTGTCATCGCCGACCGCGGCGACAAGCGCCGCATCCTGCTCATCACGCAGACCGCGCTCGCCGTCCTGGCGCTGATCCTCGGCGTCCTCGACCTTGCGGGCGTGGTCACCTACTGGCATGTGCTCGTGCTGGCGATGTTCCTCGGCGGCGTCTCGGCGATCGATACGCCGGTGCGGCAGTCGTTCGTGGTCGAGATGGTCGGCAAGGACGATCTCACCAACGCGGTGGGTATCAACTCGACGGTCTTCAACGGTGCCCGCATCATCGGCCCGGCGCTGGCCGGCGTGCTCATCTCCGCCGTCGGAACGGGCTGGGCTTTCGTCGGCAACGGTGCGTCGAGCATCGCCGTCATCGCCGGACTCGCGCTGATGCGGACGTCCGAACTGCATCCCGCGCCGCAGGTGGTGCGGGCGAAGGGGCAGTTGGTCGACGGCGTGCGCTACGTCCTCGAGCGCAAGGACCTGCTGCTCGCGATCGTGCTGGTCTTTGTCATAGGCACCTTCGGCATGAACTTTCAGATCACCTCGGCGATCATGGCGAAGCAGCTGTTCCATCGCAGCGCCGGCGGTTACGGCGCGCTCTCGACGACCCTGGCCATCGGCGCCTGTGTCGGCGCCGTCCTCGCCACTCGCCGCAAGGTTCGGCCGACGCAGCTCTTCCTCGTCGTCTCCGCGCTGGCGTTCTCGGTGCTGGAGATCGTCGCCGGAGTGATGCCGACCTTCGAGTCGGTCGCTGTTCTGCTCATCCCGACCGGTTTCGCGATGCTGAGTTTCACCACGGCCGCGAACGCCTCCGTTCAGCTGGGTGTCGCCCCGACCATGCGCGGACGGGTCATGGCGCTGTACCTGATGGCGTTCATGGGCGGCACGCTTCCCGGCGCGCCGATCATCGGCTGGGTCTCGGAGGTCGCCGGGCCGCGCTGGGGCATGGTCGGCGGCGGCCTCATCTGCCTCGTCATCACCGCCGGACTCGCGCTGCTCATCGCGCGGCGCCGTGAGCTCACGGCGGGCTACGTCGCCGACCGCCTCCACTCCGCGGTGCACCTCGACGTGGAGGAACCGGAGCTACTGCGCGACTGAACCGCTGCGTGACTGAGCCGCTGCCAGGCTGGCTGCTGAGAGACTGGGCCGGTGCCGGTCATCGAAGTCTCCGACGCGGCCGACCCGCGCCTGGACGACTTCCGTGACCTGCAGGACGCCGACGCCCGCCCGGATCGTCGTGGCGTCGTCATCGCCGAGGGCGTCAACGTCGTCGAGCGGCTGATCGGTTCGCCGTACCGGGTGCGGGCAATCTTCGGCGTTCCGGCCCGGCTCGCTGCATTGGCTCCGGTGTTGCCCGAGGACGTCCCCGCGTACGCGGCGGACAAGTGGCTGCTCTCGGAGGTGGTCGGCTTCCGGGTGACCC
Source organism: Jatrophihabitans sp. (assembly GCA_036502295.1). Lineage (GTDB taxonomy): Bacteria > Actinomycetota > Actinomycetes > Mycobacteriales > Jatrophihabitantaceae > DASXYU01. Next base: position 7,547 of record DASXYU010000017.1, read on the forward strand.
GTGGCGTCCTCGCTGCCGCCGATCGTCTCGCCGGGCCCGACGTGCCTGCGCTGCTTGCACGCTCGTCGCGGGTGGCGGTGCTTGAGTCGCTCAACGACTTCGAGAACCTCGGCGCGCTCTTCCGCAACGCGGCGGCGTTCGGCCTCGATGCGGTGCTGCTCGATCCGCAGTGCGCCGACCCGCTCTACCGCCGCAGTGTGCGGGTCTCGATGGGGCACGTGCTGCGTGTGCCGTTCGCCCGGCTCCCCGGGCAGTGGCCGTCCTCGCTGCGAATGGTGAAGGACGCAGGACTGAATCTGCTGGCGATGACGCCGAGCGGCGACCTCGAGGTCTCGAGTAGCGAACTGGGTTCGCTACTCGACAACCGCGGTCGCCGCTGGGCGGTGCTGTTCGGTGCCGAAGGCCCGGGACTCACCGCGGAGGCGATGGCGGTGGCCGATGCGCGGGTGCGGATCCCGATGGCGGCTGGAGTCGATTCGCTCAACGTCGCGACCGCCGCTGCAGTGGCGTTCTCACACCTCGCCTAATCCGCGAAGATCGGCGCGGCAGCCCCGCATACGGTGATTCGCGGCCAATCTTGCTCAGTAGGATGGGCCGATGCAGCCCGATCTCGTTCTCGTGGTCGACTACGGGGCGCAGTACGCGCAGTTGATCGCGCGCCGTGTGCGCGAGGCGCACGTCTACTCCGAGATCGTCTCGCACACCGTGCCCGTCGCCGAGATCCTGGCGAAGAACCCCACGGCGATCGTCCTCTCCGGCGGTCCGTCCTCGGTCTTCGAGCCCGGTGCCCCGCAGACCGATCCGACGCTCTTCACCGCGGGTGTTCCGGTCTTCGGAATCTGCTACGGCTTCCAGGCGATGACCCAGGCGCTGGGTGGCGAGGTGGCGAATACCGGCGGCTCCGAATTCGGCCGTACCGAGCTCAGCGTGGCGAGCAGCGGCCGGCTGATGGCAGGCCTGCCGAGCACCCAGCTGGTCTGGATGAGCCACGGCAACGAGGTCACCCGGTCTCCGGAGGGTTTCACCGTCCTCGCCTCGACGCCCGGCGCGCCGGTTGCGGCCTTCGAAGACCTCGACCGCTCGCTTGCCGGCGTGCAGTTCCATCCGGAGGTGCTGCACACCGAGAACGGTCAGGCGATCCTCAAGCACTTCCTCTACGACATCGCCGGCTGCCGCCCCACCTGGACCGAGGCGAACATCATCGATGACCAGGTGGCGGCGATCCAGGCGCAGGTCGGCGACAAGCGCCTCATCTGCGCGCTCTCCGGCGGAGTCGACTCGGCCGTCGCGGCGGCGCTGGTGCAGCGCGCGGTGGGTGACCAGCTCACCTGTGTCTTCGTCGACCACGGTCTGCTGCGCGCCGGCGAGGCGGAGCAGGTGGAGCGCGACTTCGTCGCGGCCACCGGTGTGAGGCTCAAGGTGGTGGATGCGAGCAGGCAGTTCCTCGACGCGCTCGCCGGGGTGAGCGACCCGGAGGAGAAGCGCAAGATCATCGGCCGCGAGTTCATCCGCACCTTCGAGGCGGCGCAGCGGGAGATCCTCGCCGAGGCAGGTTCCGCAGGTGCGAGCGTCGACTTCCTCGTGCAGGGCACCCTCTATCCCGACGTCGTGGAGTCTGGCGGAGGTTCGGGTGCCGCGAACATCAAGAGTCACCACAACGTCGGCGGGTTGCCCGACGACCTGGAGTTCAGCCTCGTAGAACCGCTGCGCACGCTCTTCAAGGACGAGGTGCGCGCCATCGGCCGGCAACTGGGCCTGCCCGAGCTGATCGTGGGCCGCCAGCCCTTCCCCGGCCCGGGTCTCGGCATCCGCATCGTCGGTGAGGTCACTGCCGAACGCCTCGAGATCCTGCGCCGCGCTGATGCCATCGCCCGCGCTGAGCTCACCGCGGCCGGACTCGACAGCCAGATCTGGCAGTGCCCGGTCGTCCTGCTGGCGGATGTCCGCTCGGTGGGCGTGCAGGGTGACGGCCGCACCTACGGCCACCCGGTGGTCCTTCGCCCGGTGTCGAGCGAGGACGCCATGACGGCGGACTGGACGCGCGTGCCCTACGAGGTTCTCGAGAAGATCTCCACTCGCATCACCAACGAGGTTCGTGAGGTGAACCGCGTCGTCCTCGATGTGACGAGCAAGCCGCCGGGCACCATCGAGTGGGAGTGACCTAGCGCGGCAGCGGCAGCCCGATCAGATCGGTGAAGCGCGCGGCCGCCGCGCTCGTCCAGAGGTGTTCGGCCGCGGCGACGAGGACGGCCTCGGAAGGATCTCCGTAGGTGGTGCCGCCGCTGCGCGGGCGCAGGGCCGCCGCGCACAGTCGTAGCGCGATCGCGTACTCGACGGCCGACATGCTTTCGGCAAGGGCGAGTTCGACGCGCCACAGCGCCGGATCCTCGTCCACGGTCGGGTGATCGGGCGCGAGCACGAGACCCCGGCCGAGGTCGCGCGCGACCCTCTCGAACCACGATTCGGGGGACTCATCAGGTGCGGAGTTCAGTCGAGTGAGTAACCCCGTTGCCGCCAGTACCGTGCGCAACTCGTGCTGGTGAACGTGCGCCCGGCTGCGGAGTAGTCGGGCGGTGAGTGCGACGTGGACGATCCGTCGAGCCGCAGCGGTATCCACCGCGACCCCGAGCCGGCTGGTGACGGGGGCGACCAGGACGGTGATTCCGCCGTGCTGCTGAGGCGCGGTGGCCGAGGAGAGTGCGACCGCGAGCAGGTCCCAACTGCCCTCCAGCCAGCGTTGCCGTAGCTGCGGTGCGGCGTCGAGGAGGTCGTCGAGCGCGTCGAAGACGAGGTCCATCCCGCCCGGCACGTCAGGCGTGCTGCGGAACGGTGCGGCCGCCGTCAGATTGAGCAGCTGAGCAAGATCGCGCGCAGTGCACACGGTGGTGACCCGGGTACGCGGCAGCGCGGTCGCGCCATCCACCCAGTAACCAGGCATCCGTGCCTCCTTGCATGCGGCCCGTCCTAAGCCGCCCTCACCGGCACAATCGACCGGAGGGTGCCCCAACTTCAATGTCGGGCTCGACGGGCTCGGATCGCTTTATGCGCATGAATTCCTTGTCGGCTGGGCTGCCTATCACGGAACTGATTTTCAGCAAATAGTCTTTGGTCCCGAGGTCGTAGGACTAAATGGTGAAATTCAGCGCCGTGGCCCTTATCGCAATCGCCATTACGGACGCATTACTGCGGATTGCCCGTCGCTAGACTGCGCTCGCACCTCGATCGCAGGTTGAGCGTGTTCAACGTTTCCTCAGATCTCGGGCGGGGGTGGGTGTGCCTCGGCGTTTCGCCCGCCTCCTTGCAGTGTTGGCAGGAACGGCTGCGGTCCTGCTAGTCGCCGGTTGCACCGGATCCAAGCCGGTAGGACCCGGACCGACAGGGACAACCTCAACCTCGGCCACTTCACCCTCGTCGACCTTGAGCAGCCGCAGTTCCTCGGCCGACGCCAGTTCCTCGGTATCCAGTTCCGTGCCGTCGGGCCAGGCGGCCCCGAAGCCGGTCGTCCGGGGCAACCTCCTGCTCGACTCCCGTACCGGCGAGCAATTCATCCCTCGCGGGGTCAACTGGGGCACCTTCGAGTACCTCTGCGCCCAAGGCCGGGGCTACTCGGAGCTGGATGCCCTTCCGTACGCCGACCCCGCCGGCCGGGTCGCGCACGCGATCCGCGCGTGGGGGGTGAACACGGTGCGGCTGCCCCTCAACGAGGACTGCTGGCTGGGCACGCGGGACGCGCCGGTGAGCGACCAGGCGACGCCGAGGACGGCCGCCGGCTACCGCGCCGCCGTACAGGGCTTCGTCCAGGCTCTCAACGCGCAGGGCATCGTGGTGATCCTCGACCTGCAGAGCCGCAAGCGGATCGGTTCCGACCAGTTCGGCAACGTGGCGATGCCGGACGCACAATCCCTGGATTTCTGGGCCCAGGTGGCCGCGGCGTATGCCTCAGACCCCTCCGTGATGTTCGACGCCTTCAACGAGCCGTATTCGCCCGCTGATGCCTCGGGCGCCCGAATCTTCGACCTCACCTGGACTTGCTGGCGCGACGGCGGCTGCACGCCACCCGTCGAGGACGATCCCAGCACCGCGAACGGTGCGACCTACCGCGCCGTGGGCATGGCGCAGGTTGTTACCACGATTCGCGCCGCCGGAGCCACGCAGCCGATTCTGCTGAGCGGTCTCGACTACGCCAACGACCTGAGCCGGTGGCTGCAGTACGCACCTGCCGACACCCAGCTCGTCGCCGCCTTCCACAGCTATGACTTCGCGTCCTCCTGCTCGAAGACGAGTTGCTGGGATTCCGTCCTCGCCCCGCTCGCACAGCGTGTACCCGTCCTCACCAGCGAGCTGGGCGCCAATGACCCGACGGACGGTTATGTCTCGACCTATCTCGACTGGGCCGACGCCCACGGCGTCGGCGCGCTGTTCTGGGTGTGGGGCGAGGACCCGTCGATGGCGCTCGCCACGGACGAGGTTGGTACCCCGACGCCCTATGGCAAGCTCGCCCGCACCTGGCTCCTCGGCAAGTAGCCACGCTCAAATCGGGCAACTCTACGCCGATGACGTGCGGGCTTCACCCGGGATCGGATGAAGCGGCCATCGGGTGCATTTGCACGAGTCACGACCACTATCCGTTAATTGGCGAAAACGCGCTCTTCTATTCACAAGCGCATAGACTTGGCTAAATAATTTAGCTGTCACCGAGTAACACATAAATTTAAACGTGAATTGGCCGACATTCCTCGGGAAATACGAGCTTTATTGCCGCGAATAAGGTGAGATCCTTATTGGCGATGCCACGTGTTCCGGGGGGTTCGACGTGTCTGGGAAGACAGCTATGTCTCGCCGACCGCAAGGGTCGGCGTTGCGCGCAATGGGTAAGGCATTCATCACGCTCGCGATCTTCGTGGTCGCGACCTTGGCCTACCTGATTGCGCCAGTTCTCGCGTTGCTGGTCGCCGTCCTCGCCTACCTCTTCAGGACTCGCGCCGGCGCGCTGACCCGTGCCGGCAAGCCGCGCCCGCGTCGCAGCGTCACCACCCCCCAGGCGGTCAGCAGCGGGTTCGGCTCCGGGGGGCGTCGGTGACGTTGATCTGGGGCGAGGACACCGGGCTGCCGTCGCGTCCGTCGCCCGGCGCTGCCGACGAGCATGCGGTGGGCCCGTCCGCAGCTGCTTTCGACGAGGTTGGCGACTGGCTCCTGCGCAGCGGTGCGATCGACGAGGAGCGCCTCGATTTCGCCCGCGCGCAGAGTCGCCGGAGCGGTCAGCAGGTCGGCGACATCCTGGTCGCCTACGAGATCATTCCCGAAGAGGTGCTCGTCGCCGCGCTGTGCGAACTGCACGGCCTGCAGCCGGTGGGACTGGTCGGTGCAGCGCCCGACCCGGTCGTGGCGCACTCGCTGCCCCGGGACCTGAGTCTCGCCTGGCGGATCGTGCCCGTGGCGATCACGCTCGATCGCACCGTCTTGCTCGCCGCAGCGCGGCCGCTGGACCCGCCGCGGCTCGCTGAGGTCGAGCGCCTGGTCGGACACCCGGTCGAGCAGCTTCTCGCCAGCCGCAAGGAACTCGACGAGCTCATTCAGCAGGTGAACGCCGAGCACTTCACCGAGGTCGCCAGGACGTTGCTGCGCGACACCGCCCCCGAGTTCTCCGCGGATGTCGTCATCACGCCGATGCAAAAGGGGACGGCGCTGGCCGTGGTACTCGTGGTCATCGTGGCCCTGGTGGTGGCGGCCATTCCCACCCTGATCACGCTCGTAGGGCTGGCCAGCGTCTTCTACCTCTTCGTCTCGGTCTACAAGTTCTGGCTGACGATGCGCTCGCTGGGGACGCGCCTCGAGATGGAGATCTCCGCCGAGGACATCGCGGCGCTCAATGAGTCCGATCTTCCGCCATACACGATCCTGGTGCCGCTCTACCGCGAAGGCGGCGTCGTACCGAACCTGGTTCGTGGGCTCAACGAGCTGAACTATCCGCGCACCCTGCTCGACATCAAGTTGCTCTGCGAAGAGGACGACGACGACACCATCGCCACCATCCGCGCGCTGGACCTGCCGCCGCAGTTCCGGCTCGTGGTGGTGCCGAACAGCCTGCCGAAGACGAAGCCGAAGGCGTGCAACTACGGACTGCAGTTCGCGACCGGAGAGTACTGCGTCATCTTCGATGCAGAGGACCGTCCCGACCCCGATCAGCTGAAGAAGGCGGTCATCGCATTCCGCCGGCTGTCGGAGGACGTCGTCTGCGTGCAGGCCAAGCTCAACCACTTCAACCAGCACCAGAACATGCTCACCGCGTGGTTCGCGAACGAGTACGCGATGCACTTCGAGCTGATCCTGCCGGCGATGGCATCGTCGAACTCGCCGATCCCGCTCGGGGGCACGTCCAACCACTTCGTCACGTCGACGCTGCGCGAACTGGGAGCATGGGACCCCTTCAACGTCACCGAGGACGCGGACCTGGGACTGCGTCTGCACCGAGCTGGTTACCGCACGGCGATGATCGACTCGACGACGCTCGAAGAGGCGAACTCGGCGGTCGGCAACTGGATCCGCCAACGCAGCCGCTGGAACAAGGGCTACCTGCAGACCTGGCTAGTGCACATGCGGCACCCGCTCGAACTCCTCCGCGAGACCGGTCTACGCGGCTTCATCAGCATCAACCTGACCCTGGGCAGTGCGTTCGTCCTCCTGCTGAACCCGGTGTTCTGGTTCCTCACCACGTTCTACGTGTTCGTGCACCTGCACCTCATCCAGCAGATCTTCCCGGGAGTCATCTACTACGTCGGCAGCACGATGCTGTTCGTCGGAAACTTCGTCTTCCTCTTCCTCAACGTCGCGGGAGGCTTGCAACGCGGGCAGTTCGACCTCACCCGCACGGCACTGCTCTCGCCGTTCTACTGGGGATTGATGAGCTGGGCGGCCTGGAAGGGATTCATCCAGCTCTTCACCAACCCGTTCTACTGGGAGAAGACCGAGCACGGTCTCGACCAGCCGGAGACGAACAGCGGGACGCGGTGGGACGAGTCCGACGAGGTCGGCCTCGACGCGCTCTTCGGCAGCGGAGCGCGCCACGACCCGGTGCGCACCGGATGAGTACCGACCAGATCGCGGCACCGCATCCGACGGCACCGCATACGACGGCACCGCGGCTGACGCCGCCGCGCAGGCAGCGTTCGGTGCAGATGCTCAGTCGACGGCCGGCGGACATCCCGCGCCGGCCGTGGGAGAGCGCGGCGGTCTTCGGGTTCTTCGCAGTCGTCTACGCGGGATTCGGCGAGTGGCTGGTCGCCGGCAAGCACGTGGTCGGATTCGTCACCCTCGATCATTTCAACCGCGCCCTCATGGTGTGGCACAACAGCCCGCCGAAGCTGTCGGCGGTCGGCTTCGACTTTCCGCCGCTGTCGACGATCTTCCTGACGCCGTTCACGATCATCACGCCCTGGGCCCGGACGCTCGTCGTCGTGCCCGTCGCATCGGCGATCTTCGCGGCGGGGGTGATGGTCTGCCTCAACACATTGATGCGTCGCGCCGCGGCGCCGGCGGCAGTCAGGGTGCTCGTCCTGGTGGCCCTGGCGGGTAACCCGCTCGTCGTGCTCTACGCCTCGAGCGGCGCCGGCGACTTCATGCCGCTCTTCTTCGCACTCGCGGGACTCGGAGCACTCGCAGCCTGGTACGTGACGGCCGACATCCGACTCGTCCTGCTCGCCGGGTTGGCCTTCGCCGTCGCCTCCCTCGCCGGCTACGGCACCCTGCTGCTGTTCCTCGTCGCCACCCTCGGCGTCGCCGCGGTGCTCGCCCGCAACCGCGCCCACGATGACGAGATCGAGGGAACCACGGTCGGCTTCACCGTGCCGACGGTCTACGCGGTCGCGCTCTGGGTCGCCTTCGGCCTGATCATCAACCACCGCCCGTTGGGCTGGATCCCGCGGCAGTACGGAACCGAGCACTTCACCTTCGCCGAGATCGTGCGCGACACCGCGCGACTCGTCCTCGACGGAGCGCCGATCGCCATCGTCGTCCTGCCCGCGTTGGTGATCGTGGGCGTCGCCCGGCGCGATGGCTTCACGCTCTGGTGCGCCGCCTTCCTCGCCGCAACGATCCTGATGCCCGGCCTCGCCGCCGCGTTCCACCTGACCACCTCGCCGATGGCGATGCGCGACGCGCTGCCGATCCTGCTCGTGGCCACGGCCGGTGCGATCTGGCTGCTGCGCGCGTTGCCGGCGCAACGCGGGTTCGTGGCGCTGGCGCTCATCGCGGCACTCGTGGGAAGCGTCCCGTGGACCTTCAGCCAGATGAGGACGTTCCCGCACCAGAACCTGGAAGCCGTCTTCGTCAATGCGCTCTCGACGGGCAGGTCGCAGGACGGTGCCCGCAACCAGTCCGGACAGATCGTCGGCATCGGCACCGAGGAGGACATGGCGAACTGGATCCGCGCGCACGTCACCGGCCGCGACGCCGTCCTCACCGACAACGCGCAGACCTACGGCGTGATGCTGCTCTCGGGACGTCCCGGGATCTTCTTCGACCGGGTCGACGAGTCCGACGGCCCCTGGATGAAGGTCGCGCGTGACCCGGCGGGAACCGTGCAGTTCCTGCTGCTCACCCGCGGCAACCAGAACGACCTGCTGGCACAGCTCTATCCGGGCGCGGCGAAGGGTGCCGACCGGCAGCTTCCCGTCGTCCATGCCAACGCTCGCTACACGCTCGTCCGCGTCGCACCCGGCTACGTGCGTCCGAACATCACCTCAGGAGAGACGTCATGACACTGCATGCCGAACCCCGCGCCGTGCGCCTGCCCTCGATCACGGAGGTGCTTGCAGCGCGAAACCACCCGAACCGCATTCCGCTCGAGCAGTTGCCGGCCACCCCGCCGCAGCAGGCTGCGTCGGCAGAGGTCCCCGATACGTCAGTCGAAGAGGCGCCGGTGCAGCTGTATCGGCGCCCACTGCCGCGCCCGGTCCCCCCGGCGTCATTGCCGTCGCGCCCCTCGGACGGGGGGACCGGGTGGGCGGTCGCGTGGGAGCGTCCCGCGCCCGACCAGCTGCTGCAGTCCCTCGTCCAGGCCCTGAACGATGTCGCCGCCGCGCGGCGACATCAGGCGCGGGTACTCGTCGAGCAACGGATCGGCTCGCCCGAGCTGAGGATGGCCAGCGTTCAGCTCGATGCTGAACTGATCCGGCTGCGGGCCTACGTCGAGGTGCTCTCGGCGCTGGAGGACTTGGCGTGATCGGTGGCGCCAGCGCTCGGCGTCGGCGCGCGGTCGTCCTGCTGGTGGTGCTCGGCATGGCGAGCCTCGTGCTCGCCGCCTGCACCTCGCCAGGAGGTCCTGGACCGGTTGTCACGGTCACGAAGACCATGCCGCCGTCCGCTGCGACCGATGTGGGGACGGCGCGCTACTTCGCCGCGACGTCGCCGTGGAACACGAAGATCGACACCGCCTCCGCGGATCCGAACTCGGCGACGATGATCGCGGAGGCGGCCGAGCGGCTCGGCGTCAGCGAGCTGGGACAGTCCGGCCAAGGCATCTCGACGCAGTACCGCAAGGTTGACGACACCCACCTGTACGTCAACTCGCAGGCGTGGACGGTGCCGGTGGTCAGCGGCGGCGTCCCGACACCGATCGTCTGCCGGCAGGTGCAGTGCGGCGACGCGCCGGCCACCTTGACGCTCAACATCCCCACCGACGCAAACCCCGACCCGCGTTACGACGGGTGGTTCACCGTGATGGACACCGCCCACCATCGCGCCTATGACCTGTGGCGGGCCCGCCGCGAGTCCGACGGCCGGATCTCATACCAGTACGCCAGGATCTGGGATCTCGACGGATCGGGCTACGGCCAGCCCGGCACCCAGAGCGCCCGCGGGTCGGGGCTGCCACTCTTCGGCGGCCTGATCACGGCCGCAGAACTGCAGACCGGCCTCATCCAGCACGCCCTCGCGATCAGCGTCCCCGGGCCGTCGCAGAAGTACTTCGTCAGCCCCGCCTCAGCCACAGACGGCAACGGTCCGGCGGGTTCACTGCCGGAGGGAGCACGGATCAGGTTGCGTGCGGACGTAACGCCCCGCCCTCCGCGCGATCCTGCCACCGGAAAGCTCATCAAGCTCAAGGCGCAGCAGCAGCGGACCTCCGATGCGATCAGTGCGGCACTGCGTACCTACGGAGCGATCGTCGTCGACCGGGCAGCGGTGCCGTCACTCTACGCAGAGCAGGGAATCACCCCCGGCCTGTTGAGCCCGAGCGAACTGCAGGGGTACTCGCTGTCGGACTTCGAGGTGGTGACCCTCGGAAAGAAATACACCTATCCGCTCGCCACGACGGAGATTGCGGCCGCGACCCCGGCGACATCGACAGCGGGGAGCGGCTCATGAGCGCGCGCTCGCGGCTCCTGCTCGCCTCTGTCGTCACCTCCAGCGCGGTGCTGCTCGCCGGATGCTGGGAGTCTTCCGGATCGACCGGCGCGAGCGCGCCGTCCTCGGTGACACCGCTAGTGTCGGCCGGTTCGGCCGTTACGACGTCGGAGGAGATTCCGACCGTGATCCTCCCCGTGGCGACACCCGGCGAGATCTCCATCGACGGTGACGTCGGCACGTTGACGCCGCAGGAGAAGACCTCCTATCTCACGAGCGGCACCGCGAACGATCTCCACGAGACGTTCCACGGCAGCGATACCGGCTACACCGAACTCTGCAGCGGAAAGGTCGACATGGTCGACTCGGCGCAGCGGATCACGACCACGCAGGTGAGCAAGTGCCAGGCGAACGGGCTACACGTCGTGCAGTTCGAGATCGCCGCCGACGCCTTCGTCATCGCGATCAAGAACGAGACGGATGTCGGTGGTGACTGCCTCACGACCACGCAGGTCGGCGACATGTTCCGTGCCGGCTCGCCCGTCCTCACGTGGAGCCAGCTGGGCGGCGGCTACCACGCCGTCGCCCTGCACCCGGCCGGCCCGAACGAGACCAACACCGACTTCGACCTCTTCGGAGCGGCCGTCTTCGACAGCACCTCACCGTCCTTGCTGAACTTCCGCAGCGCCTACAAGGCGTTCCGCACCGATGATCTGGCCCGCAAGTACGTCGTCGGCAAGACGACGCGGGGCGTGGCACCGAAGGTGAACGGCCGCGCGTCCTTCTTCCGGTTCAGCTACTACCAGCTCTACGAGGAGCAGTTGCGCCCCTTCGAGATCAGCCTGCCGGGCACCCGCAACTGCATCTTTCCGAGCGCGGAGACGATCACGAACGGCCAATACCCCTTCTCGCGCCAGTACATGATCACGACGACCACGCGGTCGTTGCAGCGGCCCGAGGTGAAGGAGTTTCTCTTGCACTACTTGAGTCATGCGACCTCGCTCGCGAGTGCAGCGCAGCTGGTACCGCTGTCACAGCCGCTGATCGACGGGCAGAAGGACTGGGTGAACGGCACGATCTCCGCCCCCGAGATCGCTCCGCCCACGAAGAGCGCGTCGCCGACCGCCGAGGCGTCGGACCAGCCGGCATCATGACCGGTCGATTCGTGCGGCGTTGCGCCACCGTCCTCGCCGTCTGCCTCGTGGCCGTGGCGGTTCCGATCGTGACGGCAGCGGCCGCGGAGGCCTCGCCGGCGATGAAGTCGCAGGCAAAGACCGAGCTGACCCAGCACATCCGGGTGAGCTGGCACGGCATGAAGAAGCCGAAGACGACTGCGACCGCTGTGGTTCCCGGCATCGGCACGCTCACCGCGGTCTGCCGCCCCGACTCGACGATGGTGCAGCTGACACCGGCCAACCGCAACGCCGAGACGCAGATGTGGATGGCGAAGTACGAGCAGAAGGGAAGTCGCTCCACGGTCGCGGTGAAGACGGTGCGGCTCTACCGCTACGCCAACGCCGATGACGACGGCCATGGCGGTACCGGGGCGAAGGGGCACGAGGGCCTCAACCACACGTTTCCGATCGAGAACACATCCTCGGGGTACATGCACGGCGTCATCAGCCAGCGGCCCGGACGGAATGCGGCGGCGAGTACTGCCGCCCTGCCACCCGTCACCTCCTTCGAACTCTCCTGGTACTGGTCGGGTTTCCGTGGCAAGCCTGCGCAGAAGACCTGCACGATCGACGTACACCTGAGGACGGAGCTGAAGCCCTCTGTCGGCCTCGACTGGCACGGCGCCACCGACGCGCAGAGCGGGACGACCCGGCAGTTCGCCGTCGCCGGTCTTGGCACGCTCACCCTGCAGTGTGAGGACGACCCGCACGGCACCCAGGCCGTGACCCTCACTCCGTCCGCCGGCCATGATGTCTGGCTCTACGCGGAGACCATCTTCAGTGCCGGCGACATCCAGGATCATGTCGATACCGAGCAGTTGCCGACCGATCCGGCGACCGGCGCCGTCGGCCCGATCGAGCTGCCGTCGAATGGGATGTTGCGGCTCTTCTACACCTCCGGCTCGGTGAAACGTGACCTCATCGTCTCGTCCTACTACGTGGTGAACAACGCGCTGCATCCCGACCTGAACCTCTGCGAGGTGGCGGTCGCGTCCTTCTGAGCGGATGCGCGGCATGATTGCCGCATGCGGCTGACCCCGACCGAACGCGACCGCCTGCTGCTCTACTCGGCCGCATCGCTGGCGCGCTCACGGCTGGGGCGCGGCCTGCGCCTCAACGTCCCGGAGAGCATCGCCCTCATCGCCGACACCGTCTGCGAAGCGGCCCGCGACGGGGCTCGCCTCGCCGATGCCATCGAGGCCGGACGCGGCGTCCTCTCCGCCGCGCAGGTGTTGCCGGGCGTCGCCGACATCGTGACGCAGGTCGAGGTCGAGGCGGTCTTCGACGACGGCACCCGCCTGGTTGTGGTCACCGACCCGATCGGCGGCGGCTCCCTCGGGCAGGACGCCCCCGGCGCGATGCTGCTCGGTGACGCACCGCCGGTGTCGTTCGAGGACGTGGTCACGGTCGCCGTGACGAACACCGCCGCGGTGCCGATCAGCGTCACCTCGCACTTCCACTTCTTCGAGGCGAACCCGCGGCTGCGCTTCGACCGTACGGCGGCCTATGGACGACGCGCGGCGATCCCCGCAGGTTCTACCGTCCGCCTCGACCCTGGCCAGACCATCGACGTCGGGCTCACCCCGATCGGAGGGGCGCGCATCGCCATCGGCTTCGCCGGTCTCGTCGACGGTCCGCTCGATGCACCCGGTGCCAAGGACGAGGCCCTGCAGCGGGCTCGCGACTGCGGTTACGAGGGGGCCTGATGTTCGACGCGCACGACTACGTCGCCTCCTACGGACCGCGCGCCGGCGACCGCATCCGCCTTGGTGACACAGGGCTGGTCGTCGAGGTCGAGTCCGACTCCTCGTTGCCGGGGGAGGAGTTCCTCGCCGGCTTCGGTAAGACCGCCCGCGACGGCCTGCACCTCAAAGCCGCCGCCGTGGCGCAGACCTGCGACCTGGTAATCAGCAACGTGGTCGTCATCGACGCCGTCCTCGGCATCCGCAAGACGAACATCGGCATCCGCGAAGGACGTATCCACGCCATCGGGCGTGCCGGAAATCCTGACACCCTCGACGGGGTCGAGGTCCTCGTCGGTACCGGCACGAGCATCGTCAGCGGCGAGGGGCTCATCGCCACGGCCGGTGCCATAGACACTCACGTGCACCTCCTCTCGCCGCGGATCATGGAGGCATCACTCGCCAGCGGGGTCACGACGATCCTCGGGCAGGAGTTCGGTCCGGTCTGGGGCGTCGGGGTCAACTCGCCCTGGGCGCTGCGCCACGCCTTCAACGCCTTCGACGCCTGGCCGGTGAACATCGGCTTCCTCGGGCGTGGCTCGTCCTCACATGAGGCGCCGCTGGTCGAGGCGCTCGTCGAGGGCGGCGCCTGTGGCTTCAAGGTGCATGAGGACATGGGGGCGCACATGCGGGCTCTCGACACCGCGCTGCGCGTCGCAGAGGACTACGACGTGCAGGTCGCGCTGCACACCGACGGGCTGAACGAGTGCCTGTCGGTCGAGGACACTCTCGCCGTTCTTGAGGGACGCACGATCCACGCCTTCCACATCGAGGGCTGCGGTGGCGGGCACGTGCCGAACGTCCTGCGCCTCGCCGGTGAGGCGAACGTCATCGGCTCCTCGACGAACCCGACGCTTCCCTTCGGACGGGATGCGGTGGCCGAGCACTTTCACATGATCGTCGCTGCGCACGGGCTGAAGCTGGATCTGCCCGGCGACATGGCGATGGCGCGTGACCGGATCCGTGCCGGAACGATGGGGGCGGAGGACGTGCTGCACGATCTTGGCGTCATCCCCATCACCTCCTCGGACGCGCAGGGGATGGGACGTGCGGGGGAGACGGTGCGCCGCACCTTCGCGATGGCGGCGAAGATGAAGATCGATCTCGGGGCCCTGTTCGAGGGGGATGGGTACGAGCGGCACGACAATGCGAGGGCGCTGCGCTATATCGCCAAGCTCACGATCAACCCGGCGATCGCCCACGGCATGGCGCACGAGATCGGGTCGCTCGAGGTGGGCAAGCTCGCGGACATCGTCCTCTGGAACCCCGCGTGGTTCGGGGCGAAGCCCGAACTCGTCCTCAAGGCGGGCTTTCCGGCCTATGGCGTCGTCGGTGACCCGAACGCCGCGATCGACCGGGCGGAGCCGCGCGTCCTCGGTGCCCAGTTCGGTTCGCACGGGGCGACGGCGGCTGACCTCTCCGTCGCCTTCGTGAGCCAGGCTGCGGTCGATGCCGGCGACGATCACATGACGACTCGCCGCCGGCGCGTGCCCGTGCGCGGCACGCGCGGCATCGGGCCGTCCTCGATGGTCTACAACAATCGCCTCGCCGAGGTGCGGGTCGACCCGGCGACCGGTCAGGTGACCCTGGACGGCGAGCCGATTGGTTCCGAGCCCGCCGACTCGGTGAGCCTCAGCCGCCTCTACTTCCTCTGACCACGTGTCTTCCTCTGACCACGTGTCTTCCTCTGACGTGTCGAGTGGTCACTTATGCCGTCGAGTGGTCACCGAAAACTGACCACTCGACGGCATAACTGACCACTCGACGGGACGCGCTAGCTGTGTTCGACGCTGATGTGACCGTCGGCGAGATGCACGTAGATGTCGATCTCCGGGCCGGCGGCGTCGCTCGCGGGCGGAATCGTCTGGTCGATGCCAACGCCGCGGTGTGCCGGCCCCCAGCCGTAGTTGTCCCAGACGTCCGATCCGTCGGCGCTCACGTCGCCGAAACGCACGTGCGCGAAGACAACGGCCTGCATCGTCGCCGGAACGAGGATTCGGACCTGTCCGGCGCCTTGCGTCACGTCGATCCGGTGGGTGGTGCTCGCCGTGACGTGGCGCAGATCGATCACGGTTTGCCCGAACGCCAGTCGCTGACTATGCGTGAGCTCGGCCTCGGACGTAGGAACCCACACCTTCTGCCCCACGCCGTCGTGCAGGCTCGCGGCGGTGTTGCCGAAGCCGATGATGCCGATGAGGGAGAGGACGAGCAGCGGCAGCAGCGACCACGGGGTGCGGCGGAGCACGCTGCCGATCAGAAGTGCGGCAAGGACGATCCCGCCGGAGACCCAGAAGTAGACGGGAAGACGGATGCCGGCGACCGCGTCGCTGATACCGAGCACAGTGAGCGTCGCGATGAGGACGGCGATCGCTGTGGTGCGGACGTAGCCGACCTGCGAGCGGCGGCGCTGTCTTGCGCCGCGCACCTCGGCAGCCGCCTCGTCCGCGATGGACCTGGCGAGTTCGGCGGTGCTGTCCGGCGCGGTGCTGTCCAGCGGAGTGCCGTCCAGCGGAGTGCCGTCCTGCGGAGTGCTGTCGAGGGGAGGCACCTCGGCCGTCGCGGCGACTTCGGAGATCTCCGGGCTGACCGCGGCGACCGGTGGCGGCTGCTTCGACGCCGCGTGACCGCGCCGTTCGACGCGGCTCAGCAGCAGGATCGCGACCACGACCACCACGAGCAGCGGCAGGAACGGGCGTGGGGCCCACCAGCTGAAGCCCGCACTCCAGATCACCAGGCCCGCGACGACGAGGACGGTCCACGATGGCACTCGCCAGGTACGCAGCCCGCCGACCCAATCATCGATCCGCGCGTGCTGCGCATCGTCCGCCGGTATCGCCGCCCAGGCGATGAGGTAGGCGAGCAGCCCTGCGCCGCCGAAGAACGCCGAGACCGCGAACAGGATGCGAAAGAGGATGGGATCGAGGCCGAAGTACTCGCCCAGTCCGCCGGCGATGCCGCCGGCGATGCGGTCAGTGGTGCTGCGGCGAAGTCGCTTCTGCGGAGTCGTGGTGCCGTTAGCGGTGCTCGTCATGCCGACGACACTGCCCCGATGCGCGGTTTCATACCTCCGGGAAGTCCCTGAATTCGTACCTGATTCGCGATGTCGGGGTGAACCCTGATGCCGTGTCGTCCCGCAGCCGGAATCATGGAGCCGTGACCACCCTGCCTACCACGGCGCCTCGGCTCTACCGCCGTCCTGATCTGGGGCGTGTCGGTGGTGTCGTGGCCGGCATTGCCGAGCATGCCGGACTCCGCCGGCGGACGGTCGCGGCGATCTTTGTAGTGCTCACGATCTCCGGCGGTCTCGGTGTCGCGCTCTACCTCGCGTACTGGATCATCCTGCCGACGCCGGAGGGGATGCGTGAGCGACGGCTGCCTCGGATTGCCGAGGTGGGTCTCGGGCTCGGCGTCGCGGCGGTACTCGTCCTCATCATTGTCTGGCGGGTGCCGACGGGCGGCCTGGTCGTTCCCTCACTGCTCGTCTGCGTCGGTGGAGCCTTTGTCTGGAGGCAGGCGAGCCCGGCACGCGGCGATGACCGCACGCGGCGCATGCGTTTCGCGGTGGGCGCCGTTCTGGTCGTGTCGGGCGCCGCGCTCGTCCTGCGCGGGGCGGACTTCACCGCGATACGTGACGGTCTGCTCGCGATGCTCGTGACGGTCATCGGAGTCGCGGTGATCACGGGTCCGTGGTGGGTGGACCTGGTCTCGCAACTCGGTGCCGAACGGCGTGAGCGCATCCGCAGCCAGGAGCGTGCCGATCTCGCCGCGCATCTGCACGACTCGGTGTTGCAGACCCTCGCGCTGATCCAGCGCAATGCCGAATCGCCTCGTGAGGTTGCCCGCCTCGCTCGCGGTCAGGAACGTGAACTGCGCGGTCTGCTTTACGGCACCCGTACCACCTCCGGACGCTTCGCCGATGCTCTGCGCGCGGCGGCAGCGGAGATAGAGGACGCCTACGCTGTGACGATCGATGTGGTCGTCGTCGGCGATGCCGAACTCGACGAAGCGTTGGGGGCGGTCTGCGCGGCGGCGCGCGAGGCGATGGTGAATGCGGCCAAGCACGCCAATGTCCAGGAGCTCACGGTGTACGCAGAGGTTGAGGACGAGTCGGTGAGCCTCTTCGTCCGCGATCGTGGCACCGGGTTCGATCCGGCGTCCATTGCCGATGATCGTCATGGCGTTCGCGACTCGATCCTCAGCCGCGTCGAAAGGTATGGCGGTACGGCGGAGATTCGCAGTGGCGAGGGCGGCACCGACGTGCAGTTGCGGATGCCCCGATGAGCGACGCTTGCGGAGCGAAGGTGTCGCAGTGAGCGACGCTTGCGGAGCGAAGGTGTCGCAATGACCACCGTGTTCTTGGTCGACGACCACGCAATGTTCCGCGCCGGTGTGCGTGCCGAACTCGGCGAGCGTCTCGAGGTCGTGGGCGAGGCGGGGAGTCCGGACGAGGCGGTCGCCGGCATCACCGGCATGGCGCCACAGGTGGTGCTGCTTGACGTCCACATGCCCGACGGCGGCGGTCTCGCGGTGCTGCGTCGTATCGGCACATCGTTACCCGGCACACGCTTCCTTGCGCTGTCCGTCTCGGATGCCGCCGAGGACGTGATCGCCCTCATCCGCGCAGGTGCCCGCGGCTATGTCACCAAGACCATTTCGGCGGAGGATCTCGTCGATGCGGTGGAGCGGATCGCCGACGGTGACGTGGTCTTCAGCCCACGCCTCGCCGGCTTCGTCCTCGACGCGTTTCGCGATAGCACGCAACCCGATCGACCGCTCGATCCCGAACTCGACCAGCTCACCGCGCGGGAGCGCGAGGTGCTGCGCCTGCTGGCGCGCGGCTTCGCCTATCGCGAGATCGCCGCGGAGCTCTTCATCTCCGTGAAGACGGTGGAGACGCACGCCTCGAACGTGCTGCGCAAGCTGCAGCTCTCGAACAGGCACCAGCTCACGAAATGGGCTGCCGATCGCCGAATGCTCTAGGTCGGCCCTTCGTCACAGCGCTGAGGCGCTCTCCTGGAGGACGTGTTCGTGCCTACGGCGCTCAACGCCCTCGTCGACACGGCGCTGACGCGCTCGCCTGGAGGACGTGTTCGTGCCTATGGCGCTCAACGCCCTCGTCGTCACGGCGCTGACGCGCTCTCCTGGAGGACGTGTTCGCGCCTATGGCGCTCAACGCCCTCGTCGTCACGGCGCTGACGCGCTCGCCTGGAGGACGTGTTCGCGCCTATGGCGCTCAACGCCCTCGTCGTCGCTCGGAAGAGAACGCAAGCGTTCTCTTCGCTCGCTCCTAGAGGACGTATCTGAACAGGGGCGAGTCGGCCTCGATCTTCTCGATCTTCGGCGGGGCGGCCTCCATGCGTTCCAGCAGT
>DASXYU010000018.1:0-11700 GCA_036502295.1 Jatrophihabitans sp.
AAGCGCGAGCGGCGTCGCCCTCTTCAACACCACTGAAGGTCAAGACCTCGCTGGACGCGATGTCGCAGCGCGACTTCACTGTCACCGCCCGAGTGACGAGCCGGGATGAGGTCGGCCAGATGGCCGCCGTACTCGATCACACAGATCAATCTGTGTGACGTGCTCAGCACCGTCGTCACGACGGCCGACTCGGTCGCCGCCGCAGCCGAGGAGCTTTCGGCCTCAGCCGTGCAGATCTCCGCCGCCGCGGAGGAGACCAGCGCGCAAGCCAACGAAGCGGCACGGGTCGCCTCGAGCGCCGTCGCCGCGGCGGACGCCACGAACACCACGATCTCGAAGTTGGGAGTCTCCAGCGAGGAGATCGGCAACGTGGTGAAGGTGATCACCTCGATCGCGGAGCAGACGAACCTGCTCGCGTTGAACGCCACGATTGAGGCGGCGCGTGCCGGCGGGATGGGCAAGGGCTTCGCGGTGGTCGCCAGCGAGGTCAAGGACCTGGCACAGGAGACGACGAAGGCCACCGAGGAGATCGTGTCGAGGGTCGAGGCGATCCAGAAGGACACCAACGACGCCGTCCTCGCGATCGGTGAGATCGCCCAGGTCATCGGCGCGATCAACGACTTCAACCTCACGATCGCCTCCGCGGTGGAGGAGCAGACCGCCACCACCAACGAGATGAGCCGCAACGTTGCCGCGGCTGCCTCCGGCAGCGGTGACATCTCGCAGAACATCACGGCCGTCGCCACAGCTGCGGAGGAGACGACCCAGGCCGTCGCCCTCACCCGTTCAGCGACCGATGACCTCGCTCGCCAGGCGGCCAACCTGCGCGCGCAGGTGGCGAGTTTCGTCTACTAGGACATGCGCGATGGCAGGGCACAAGGGGCTTCAGCTATCTGAAGCCCCGCTGTGCATATGGCGACAAATCACCCGTTTAGACAGTGTGTTTTCACCCGCTACTTAAGTGCGCCTAGCTAACTGGTATCGCCCCGTGGTCGATGGTCTCTGTGCGCTTCAAGATCATCGACTCCCTAGAGAGGCTGCTTCGTGACCAGCATCGCGTTCCGACCGCCCACCGCCGCACTTCCCTCAGTTCAGCGCCCTACGACCGGCTTCTTCGCCGCAGTACGTCAGCTCGGTGCGAACCGCGGCGTCCGCACGAAGCTGCTCACAGCCGTCGGCCTGCTCGCGATCGTCGCGATCATCGGCGGGGTCTTCGCCAACGCCGCGCTGCGCAACCTGGGCAACCAGGTGGGCACCCTGGCGACGTCGCAGAACAACGGCACCACACCGATCTTCGAGGCCGATGTGCAGATGGAGAAGGCCGTGCAGATGGTGGCGTGGCTCAACGGCACGCCCGCCTCGAGCATTTCCCAGATCCTCCCGGCCATCAAGACTGTCGACGCCGAGGTCAATGCGAACATCAAGACCGTCAACGCCATGCTTGGCAGCACCCCCACGCCGTGGTGGACGTCCTTCACCGACGGCTGGACGAAGTTCGTCACCCTGCGCGACAAGACGCTCGTCCCGGCGGCTGAGGCCGGCGACCAAGCCGCGTTCGGCGCCGCGATCCAGACGAAACTGACTCCGATCACCACGCAGATGGAGTCGGCGATGACGGCTGCCACCAAGGAGACGCTCGCCTACTACGCCTCCGCCGCCGGCTCCGCGAAGAGCTACGCCAGCAGCAAGGGTGCCCAGGTGCTCATCGTCCTGGCCGTGGGTCTCATCGTCGCCTTCGCACTGAGCCTCTTCATCGCGCGAGCGATCCGGCGTCCGCTGCTGAGGGTGAAGGGCTCGCTGGAGGCGCTCTCCAACCGCGACCTCACCGCCTCGGCGGGAGTTGCCTCGAAGGACGAGGTGGGCCAGATGGCCGCCGCCCTCGAGACGGCGCAGAGCAATCTGCGTCAGATCATGGCGGGTGTCGTCGCCTCCGCGGACTCGGTTGCGGCTTCGGCTGAGGAACTGTCGGCATCGTCGGTGCAGATCGCGGCCGCCGCCGAGGCGACCTCGGTGCAGGCCGGTGCCGTGGCATCGGGCTCGGAGCAGGTGTCGTACAACATCCAGACCGTCGCTTCCGGAGCCGAGGAGATGGATGCCTCGATCCGCGAGATCGCGGAGAACGCCAACCAGGCGGCGCGGGTCGCAGCCGGCGCGGTGGACGCCGCCCAGGCAACCAACGAGACGGTCGCCAAGCTGGGTATCTCGTCGGCGGAGATCGGCAACGTGGTGAAGGTGATCACCTCGATCGCCGAGCAGACGAACCTGCTCGCGTTGAACGCCACGATTGAGGCGGCTCGGGCCGGCGAGATGGGCAAGGGCTTCGCCGTGGTCGCCAACGAGGTCAAGGACCTCGCCCAGGAGACGACGAAGGCCACCGAGGAGATCGTCACGAAGGTCGAGGCCATCCAGCGTGATACGCAGGACGCGGTGTCGGCCATCGGCGAGATCGCACACGTGATCGGCTCGATCAACGACTACAACCTCACCATCGCCTCCGCGGTGGAGGAGCAGACCGCCACCACCAACGAGATGAGCCGAAACGTCGCGCAGGCGGCGAGTGGCTCGGGTGAGATTGCGAACAACATCACCGGTGTGGCGTCGGCCGCGAGCCAGACGACCGCGGCGGTGGGGCAGACCCGCTCGGCCACCGACGAGCTCGCGCGTCAGGCGGCCGACCTCCGAGCCCAAGTCGGCTCGTTCGTCTACTGAGGTATCCAGCTAGCAGGTACCGACCCTGTGAGGCCCCCGGCGTGTGAGGCTGGGGGCCTCACACAAACCCCTGGGAAACAGCTGGTCGCGTCGCCGCGTGTATGCGGCTACGCGACCGAAAGTTCGAGCAGGTCGGGGACGTCCGCGAACATCCGCAACGCGTCGTTCAGGTGTGTGCAGGTCGCGATGCCGAGGAAGTCCTCGCTGATGGTCGCGTCGATCTCCGCGGGGGAGCGGCCGTCGAGCCAGCTGCCACTTCCTCCCGCCGACGGGCACTCGCGCCACGGCAACTGCCCGCCCGTGACGCGCACGTCCGCGAAGCGCGGGCCGTCCTCGGTGAGGTCGAGACGCGCCTCGACGTTCCATTCGTGCAGCGCACGGACGACGCCGTTGGCGTCCGCATACCAGTCCCGGTGAGTCAACGAGACCTCGGAGCCGGCGATGCTCAGCACTCGCGAACGGCGCATCGACAACGGCGACCGCGGCTCGGTGTTCGGCAACCAACGCTCGGCAGGTGCCGGCTCGGGGCGTTCGGGCCCGAGCTCCATGCTGAGGACGCCGTCGGCCGCGGCGATGCGGGTGAGCACCTCGCCGCCACTGCGCCAACCCGAGCACTGGTCGACGAAGTCCAACGGGATCCGTGCGCTCGATCTGCTGGCGCCCATCTCCTCGATCACCGTGTGCTGACCGGCGATGCGCAGGGTGATCGGCATCTCCCAGAACAGGCGCCGGAGCAGTCGCTGCTCGCTATCACCGGAGGCAAGAGCCGCCGTCCGCCCGCGTAAGCCACTCGCGGCGGAGGCACCGATGACTGTCGAGCGCATGCCCTCGGGCATCGCAGCTGCGCCGGAGAGCCCGATGAGAACCGTGCGGCCGGCGACCTCAGCGACGAACCCGGCGGAGCGGGCGACAACATCGTCGACGGCATCGACCGCGCGCGCCCGCACGGTGCAGGACTGTGATCGTCCCGAGGGGAGCTCAGGCAGGAGGACGTCCACGAGCGCGGCACGAGTGATCATTCGTCCTTACTACCTCCCGCTCGGTAGGCAGCGCCAGTGTTCGTGCGCCAGTGCAGCGCGACGCGCCCACTTGCGCCAATGTTGACTGCCATCGGCGTGACTCATAGCTTGAACTATGTGACAAGGGTGTCAGTAGCCACCGGCGCGGGCCGGGGCATGGGTAGGGCCTGCGCTGATCGTCTCGCCGCGGACTTCGACATCGTCGTTGCGGTGGACATCAACGAGCAGGCCGCAGCGGGAGCCGCAGCCGCGATTCCGGAAGGCAGGGGACTGCCCTTCGCCGCCGACGTCTCAAGCCGTGAATCCATGGCGGCTCTGGCCGAGTACGTGAGATCGCTGGGCGACTTCGGTGGCCTCGCACACGCCGCAGCGATCTCGCCCACCATGGCCGACTGGAGCCGACTCATCTCGGTCGATCTCCTCGGCACGGCCTACATCCTCGAGGCCTTCGAGCCGCTGGTCGGGCAGGGGAGTGCCGCGGTCTGCTTCGCCTCCTGCTCGGCCTACATGATCCCTGAGCCGCTCGACCCCGAGGTCAGCGCGGCACTTGACGATCCGCTCGCCGACGACTTGCTCGACACGCTGGCAACACTCGGCGCCCGTGGTCCTGCTGCGGGTTCGCAGGCCGCCTACCCGTGGGCGAAGCGTGCCGTCGTCCGCCTGGCACAGCGCACCGCGCTGCGCTGGGGCAAGCAGGGCGGCCGCGTCATCTCGATCTCCCCCGGCATCATCGACACCCCGCAGGCGCAACAGGAACTCAAGGAGACGCCGGCGATCCAGTACATGATCGACTCGACGCCGCTGGGGCGCATGGGCCGGCCCGAGGAGGTCGCCGAGTTCGTCGCCTTCCTGCTCTCACCGGGCGCCAGTTACCTCAACGGCATCGACGTCCTCATCGACGGCGGCATGATGCCCGCCCTCGCTCCGATGCTCGCCGCGAGGAACGCCGGATGATAGAACTCGAGGAGCCGAAGTTGAAGGAGTCGAGCTTGAAAGAGCCGAGCTTGAAAGAACAGCGTCGCGGCCAGAAGCTCGCGATGAGCGCTGCGGAAATCGACGAGTACCTCGGTACCGCCAGCACCCTGCGCCTCGCTTCGGTAGGCGCCAACGGCGGGCCGCACATCAGCCCGCTCTGGTTCGTCTGGGACGGCGCGAACATCTGGCTCACCTCGGTCGTGAAGAGCCAGCGCTGGGTGAACCTGCTGCGCGATCCGCGCGTCGCCGCGGTCATCGACGGTGGCGATGACTTCATGTCGCTGCACGGCGTCGAGGTGATCGGCCGCGTCGAGCCTGTTGGCGACGTCCCACGGCTGAACAACCCCGACGAGCGCGTCGCCGAACCCGAGCGTCTCTTCGGCGACAAATACGGCGGCGGCAAGTACGTCTCCGACGAGCGGCATGCTTGGCTGAAGCTCATCCCCGAAAAGATCGTCTCCTGGGACTACCGAAAGATGTCGAAGGGCTAACTACATGACGCGACCGCTTCCCGCGATCGGTGTGCTGGACGGTTTCTTCTGGACCTCCGGCCAAGACGGAAAGCTTCGCCTACAGCAGTGCAGTTCCTGCGGAACGCTGCGGCACACGCCGCGCGTGGTCTGCGCCAAGTGCCGCTCGTCCGACGCGGAGATCGTCGCGGTCTCCGGCCACGCCACCGTCGTGGCCTTCACCGTCAACGCCCACCAGTGGACGCCGGCATTGCCGCCGCCCTATGTCGTCGCCATCGTGCAGATCGACGAGCAGCACGACATCCGCCTCACCACCAACCTCGTCAACGTCGAACCCGAGACGGCCCGCATCGGGCTGCGGGTGAGGGTCGCCTTCGAACAGCACGGCGACACCAGGGACGCCGACGTCTGGCTGCCCGTCTTCGAGCCGAACGGTGAGCCGGACGTCGAGGTCACCGTGGAGGACGATGTCCGTCCTCTCGTCCGCCAACCCGTCTCGACGAAACGCTTCGAGCACGACGTCGTCCTCTCCGGAGTGGGGCAGTCGCGAACCGGACGGCGTCTCATGGTCGACCCGCTCTCGCTCACCGTGGAGGCCTGCACGAAGGCGATCGAGGACGCGGGCCTCACCTTCGCCGACGTCGACGGACTCGCGACCTACCCCGGAGCGGAGGGCTACGCGATCGGCCACAGCGAGGGTGGTGTCACCGCCGTCGAGGAGGCGCTGCAGCTCAAGCCGACGTGGATCAACGGCGGCGGCGAGACGCCGGGGCAGGCGGGCTCGATCATCGCCGCGATGCTCGCGGTGAGTGCCGGTCTCTGTAGGCACGTCCTCGTCTTCCGGACGGTGTGGGAGTCGACGCACGCCGTCCTCGGCCCCCATCCGGACGGCTCGGCCCGCCTCGACGCGGAGTGGAGCAAGTACCGGCTGCCCTATGGCGCCTTCTCGGCGGCGAACTGGATCGGCATGTACGCCAACCTCTACCTGCACAAGTATGGCGTCGACCGCACGATGCTCGGCCGCATTGCCACCACCACGCGGGCGCACGCCGCCCTCAATCCGGTCGCGATCTACAAAGACCCGATCTCGATGGACGACTATTTCAACGCCCGCCCGGTGAGTTCACCCTTCGGCCTCTACGACTGCGATGTGCCGTGCGACGGCGCCATCGCGGTGATCGTCTCTGCGGCCGCAACCGCCGGTGATCTGCGGCAGCCGCCGGTGCGAGTCAACGCGGTGGGCACGCAGATCCTTGAGCGGTTGTCGTGGGACCAGGGCACCCTCACCCACGAACCGCAGACGATGGGCCCGGCCGCACACCTCTGGACGAGGACGGACCTGACGCCCGCCGACGTCGACGTCGCGCTGCTGTATGACGGCTTTACCTTCAACGCGGTCTCATGGCTCGAGGGACTCGGGTTCTGCGAGTTCGGCGGCGCCACCGACTTCATCGGTGACGGCTCGACGATCGCGCTCGGCGGCAGGCTCCCGCTGAACACGCACGGCGGTCAGCTCTCCGCCGGACGCACGCACGGCTTCGGCTACATCCAAGAGGCGATGCTGCAGATGCGGGGTGAGGCGGGGGCGCACCAGGTCGCAGGTGCTGAGGTCGCGGTGGCGACCACCGGCGGTGGCGCGCCGGGCAGCGCCTTCTTGCTCACCAAGTGGTGATCTATCGCCTGCGGCTTACGGGGCAATAGGCGTTCCGAACCAGGTCATGAGGGCCTCGGTGAGGCCCAACCGCGTGCCCGTTCCCACCCAGGCGACATGTCCGTCGGGACGGATCAGGACGGCGGAGGGCGGCGTGACTGCGCCGAGCACAGGCAGTTGCCACGTGCCGTCGTAGCTGGCGTCAACGAGCCGGACCCGATCGGCCCAGGCAGTGATATCGAAGGCGTCAGGCTCGCCGAGGTTGAGCAGCACCGGCCGGGCGTCGTGCAGCAGGGTGAAGACCCGCAAGGGTCCCGCCGTAGTGTCCAGGCTGAGATCGGGCACGCGGCGTCCGAGCAGTGGGTGACCCTCGCCCAGGTCATAGGCGGTGTCCAGTCCATGGATCATCGCCGCGACGCGCGTGCGCGGCTCGTCCATCGTGAGCAGTTCAGCGAGGGTGTCGCCGAGCGCCGCGGTGCGGTCGTCGCCGCGCATAATCGCTGTCTGGGCCATCGTGTGCCGCAGGGCGCGGGCGGTGACCGGGTGCCGTTCCGCGTGATAGCTGTCCAGCAATGTCTCAGGCGACGTGCCCTTGATGACCTGCGCCAGCTTCCACCCCAGGTTCACCGCATCCTGCACACCGAGGCCGATGCCCTGACCGCCCGCCGGCGCATGCACGTGCGCGGAATCGCCGGCGAGCAGCACGCGCCGATCCCGGTAGGTGGCTGCCTGCCGGGTGGTGTCGGTGAAGCGTGAGATCCACCTCGGGCTGTGCGCCGCGTAGTCGGTTCCCCAGACCTGGACGAGTGCGGTACGCAGATCCTCCAGGGTGGCCTCACCGAGTTCGAGGCTCCGCTCTCGCACCACGACCCGCGCTGGGCCGTCCTCCAGCCTGCTGATGCCATGCACGCCGAGTGCATCAACGCGGAGTCCCCATTCCGGCTCCTCGGCGAACTCGACCTCGGCGATCAGGCTGCTATAGGTCGGATCCCAGCCGGGAAAGTCGATGCGGGCCGACTTGCGGATCACGCTGCGACCGCCATCGGCCCCGACGAGGTACCGCGCTCGCATGATCTGCCCATCGGCGAGCTGCGCGTCCACTCCGGTCTCGTCCTGCGCGAAGCCCGTCACCTCACGTCCTCGATAGACGCGCACGCCGAGCTCATCGACCCAGCTGGCGAGGATGCGCTCGACGTGGTTCTGCCACAGTCCGAGCCCGTACGGGTGGGGCGTGGGAAAGTCACCGATGTCCAGGACGGTGTTGCCGAAGCGCGCGGTCTGCGCCACTGTTCCTTCCGACAGGAAGCGTTCAGCAATGCCACGCTGGTCGAGAATCTCGATGGTGCGCGAGTGGAAGCCGCCTGCCCGCGAGCCGACCAGTTCAGGAGTAGGACGCTGCTCGATGATCGCGGCATCAACCCCCGCCAGCGTCAACTCAGCGGCAAGCATCATCCCGGTCGGACCCCCGCCTGCGATCAGCACCGCGTGCCCAGAAACATCCACCATGCAACTCCCAACTCCACGAACGCCGATCCGGAGGGCGATTCTGCGGCACCACCACGCCCTTGCCGCAAGACCCCCAGGCCGCTATACCTTGAAAGTGGAAGAGGTCAACGGATACAACGGAGATCCCGCGGTGCGGGCGGAATGGGACAGCCGCTACGCCGAGCGGGAGCGGCTGTGGAGCGGGCAGCCCAATGGTGCATTGGTGACCGAGGTCGCTTCGCTTGAGCCTCGGCGGGTACTTGACGTCGGCTGCGGCGAGGGCGCGGACGCCATCTGGCTCGCCCGCCGTGGTTGGGACGTCACTGCGCTTGACGTCTCAGGTGTGGCGCTGGAGCGGGCCGCCGGGCACGCGCGCGATGCCGGTGTCGCCGTTCACTGGATGCATGCCGAGCTGGCACGGGCGGCGCTTCCGCCGGCGTCCTTCGACCTCGTCTCTGCGCAGTACCCGGCACTACTACGCACCCCCGATGGCGCGGCCGAGCGGCAACTGCTCGCGGCGGTAGCCCCGGGCGGCGTACTGCTGTTCGTGCATCACGCCGGGATGGAGACCCACCAGCCACACGACGGCGACGGTGGTTTCGACCCCTCCGACTACGTCTGGCCCGCCATGATCGCTGCGCTACTCGAGGTCGGCTGGGAGGTCGAGGTGGATGAGCAGCGCGCACGCAGTGCGCCGGACGGTGGCGCCGGTGCGCACCACGTCGATGACCTGGTGCTGCGCGCGCGCCGGCTGGGCTGAGCCCCTTCGCAGGCGCGGCAGGTCACGCGCCCGTTATCGCCGCGGTGCCGAGGGCGCCCCGCAGCATCTCGAGGACGTCCGGGGGTACGGGCGCTCCCTTACCCTCGGCGTTCTGGCAGGCGAAGACCACCTCTGAGATGGCGACGCAGCGGCCGTCCTGCCAGGCTGCCTGCTCCTCGATGAAGGACGTGTTGCCGATGCGCCCGAGGCGTACGCGCGCGTGCAGCGGCGAGCCGAAGAAGGTCTCGTCGATGAAGTCGACGCTGTACCTCGCGACGACGAACCGCCAGCCCCGGCGCTGCATCGCGTCGATGACGCCGGCGTCCCTGTGCACCGTGTAGCGGACCTGCTCGAAGTAGCGCTGCAGCGTGACGTTGTTGACGTGCCCCAGCGTGTCGAGGTCGCCGTACATCACCAGCATGTCGACGCCGGGTTCGGCGTAGGCGGCGCGATCGAGCCGGTCGGGACTGAAGCGGGGCACGCGGTCTCTCCTTGGGACGAAGTCGTTCGTCAGGCTAGCGAAGTGGAAATGTGCCACTCGCTATCGTCACGGTGTGAAGGTCGGTTTCATCGGACTAGGCAGCCAGGGCGCGCCGATCGCCAGGCGGATCATCGACAGCGGTGAGCATGAGGTCGTCCTCTGGGCGCGTCGCGCGGAAAGTCTTGCGCCCTTCGGCGCCACGACTGCGCGGTTCGCGGAGTCGCCGGCTGACCTCGCCGCCGGGCTGGACGCGCTGGGTCTCTGTGTCTTCGGTGCTGCGGACCTCGAGGAGGTGCTCTTCGGGCCGAACGGTGCCGCGCCCGCGTTGCCGTCCGGTGCGGTGGTGCTCTGCCACAGCACGGTCGCGCCGCAGGAGATCGTGGAGCTTGCTGCTCGGGCCCGGGGTTTCGGTGTCGCCGTTGTCGATGCACCGGTGAGCGGTGGCGAGCCGAAGGCGTCGATCGGCGAGCTACTGGTGATGGCCGGAGGCGATGCTGAGACGCTCGCGCGCGCGATGCCAGTACTGCGCACCTACTCGAACGATGTCGTGCACCTCGGGGCGGTGGGGACGGCCTCGCAGGCGAAGTTGCTCAACAACGCCGTCCTCGCCGCGAACCTCGCGGTGGTGGCGGACGCCTTCGACATCGGAGCCGAACTCGGCGTTGACCGGAACGCTCTCGCCGCCGTCCTACGGCAGGGGACCGCACGCAGCTTCGCGGCGGATCTGTATGCCGGCTTCGATGGTCTTGCTGCGCTTGCCGCCACCACGTTGAAGCCGACGCTCACCAAGGACGTCGGCCTGCTCGCCGTGCTCGTCGGCGGTGACGGCGGCGCCGCGTTGGTGTCGGCAGCGCGGGAGCTCATCGACAAGATCGACCTCCTGTCCTGAGTCGTTCCCTGTATAGCCGGCGGGCGCGTTCGCTAGGTGGTCAGCTGCTCGGAGAGGTCCCAGAGCCGATCAGCGTTGCCCTGATCGAGCGCGTACCAGGCGACGCCCGCCGGGTGTGCAGCCAGGTCATCGAGCTCCCGACCGAGTACCTCGGACTCGTGGCAGTCCTCGAAGTAGCGGCCGCTCACGCCTGCGAACGTCGGGGCTGTAGCGACAAGGATCGTGGTGGCGGCTCCTTGTGCCGTGGTCTTGTACTGCTGCTTGTTCGCCGCGGCGATCGCTCCGGCGAGGTCGGCGGGAATGTGGCGGCCGAGGTTCGTCTCCAGGATCGCGCCGGGGTGTACCGCGTTGGCGGTGATCCCCTCCTCGCTCCATCGCTGTGCTGCGCCGACCGCGAAAAGGACGTTGGCTGTCTTCGACTGCCCGTAAGCGATCATCGCGTCATACGGGCGGTGCTCGAAGTCGATGTCGTCGAAGTCGACCGTTGCCCTCAAGTGACCACGGGAACTCAGCGAGACGACGCGGGCACCACCGAGCGACCGCTGGGCAGTGGCGTCCTCGGCGCCGGTCGTGAGGGCTGCGTGTAGCGCGGTCGCGAGGACGAAATGACCTAGATGGTTGGTCGCGAACTGGAGTTCATGACCGCCCGCGTTCAGCGTTCGCTGCGGCAGCGCCATCACGCCGGCGTTGTTGATCAGCAGGTGCAGCGGTCCGGACCAGGCGCCGGCGAATGCGCGTGTCGAGGACGGGTCGGCGAGGTCGAGGTGCGCTACGTGCACGACGCCGTCCTGTTCAGCGGTGATGCGATCGGCTACCCGCCGTCCCTCGTGGATGTTGCGGACCGCGAGTGTCACCTGCGCACCGACCGAGGCGAGGACGCGGGCGGTCTCAGCACCGATACCTGAGGAACCTCCAGTGACGACGGCGCGTATGCCACGCAGGTCGAGGCCCGCGGCTGCTTCTTCGGCGGTGGTGCCCCAGCCGAAACGGTCGGTGTCGATGGTCATGGTCGTCCTTTGCGTAGCATCGCCTTCAGTGCGGAGGCTCCTCCGCATAATTTAAGCGGAGGTACCTCCGTTTGTAAAGAAGGTGGGAATGGCCGAGCGCACGCTGCGCGCCGATGCGCGACATAATCGCGACCGGCTGGTGACGATCGCGGCCGAGGCGTTCGCGCAGCACGGCGCCAATGCCTCGCTGGAGGAGATCGCGCGCCGAGCAGGCGTCGGCATCGGAACCCTCTACCGCCACTTTCCTACACGGG
>DASXYU010000019.1:0-15391 GCA_036502295.1 Jatrophihabitans sp.
CGCACTCGCCGCCACCCTCGATCCCGTGGCGGGTCGGGAGAAGCTGAGTGCGGCCCTGCGCAGGGCAACGGCCGTGGAGGACATCCCGGGGTTCTGCGATGACCTGGACGACGTGGCATCGCGGCTCGGGCGGGCGGGTGCCGGCGGTCGCCGCGCCGGCAGCCTCACACGAAGCGAGGTCGTCCGTTTCGGTGCAGGCCTGCGTGCGATCGAGGTTCGGGATGCGGTGTGGATCGCGGTGGACGAGGGATGTCTGGGCAGCGAGCAGCTGTGGCGTGAGCTCGCCCGACGCCTGCCTTCGCCCTATGACGCAGCGCCGCTGTTCCTACTGGGCTGGACGGCGTTCCGGACCGGCAGCGGCGCGTTGGCGAACATCGCCTGCGATAGGGCGCTCGCCAGCGATCCGGACTACAGCGCCGCGGAGCTTCTCGTCGTGGCCGTCAGTCGCGGTGTCGACCCGCGCCGACTGCCGTCCCTGCGCGCCGCCGGCGTGGTGGCGGACGACGCACCCGAAAACAACGCACCCGAAGACGACGAGGTAGGGGGCGGCTGAGGCGTCCGCCTGTCAGAGGGCGCGGGCGTGCGGACGCACCGGGGTCGGCAGGTCGCTGGCACCGGTGAGCGCATCGTCCACGGCGGCGGCACACGCCCGTCCCTCGGCGATCGCCCACACGACCAGCGACGCGCCGCGACTCGCATCACCGCACGCGTAGACGTTCGGGGCGGTGGTGCGCCAGGCGTTGTCGACCCGCACGTTCCCGCGGGCCGGATCGGTCTGGGCACCGAGGGCGTCGAGCAACTCAGGTACGTCGGTACCGACGAAGCCGGCCGCGACGAGGACGAGTTCGGCAGGTAGTTCGGCGCGTGAATCGGGTACGGGCCGGAACTCGCGACGTCCGTCGACGCGCACGATCTCCACCTCCTGGACCGCCACGGCACGGACGTCGCCGCGTGCGTCCGCGACGAACTCGATGACCTCGCGAGCCCACGCCTCGTGCACGCCCTCGTCGTGTGCCGGGGACTGCCCCCGGGTACTCGGAGCCGAGGGCCAGACGGGGTTCACACCGCCCTTGCGAGACTCGGGGCGGGGATTATGGTCGAGGACGGTCACGCCGAGGGCACCCTGTCGGTTGGCGGTACCGAGACAGTCGGCTGCGGTGTCGCCACCGCCGATGATGACGACGTTCTTGCCTTCAGCGCTGATGGGCGCAGCGTCGAGGTCGCCGGCCTGCACGCGGTTGCCCTGCGGCAGGTACTCCATCGCCTGGTGGATGCCACCGAGGTCGTGTCCCGGGTGGGTGAGTTCGCGCGACCGCAGCGCGCCGACCGCCAGGACGACTGCGTCGTAGCTGGTGCGCAGGTGCTCGACGTCGTCCTTGCTGATGTTGGCGTTGACGAGAAAGTTGGTGCCCTCGGCACGCATCTGGTCCAACCGCCGGTCGATGATCGACTTCGGCATCTTGAAGTCAGGGATTCCGTAACGCAGCAGGCCGCCGAGACGGTCGTCACGCTCGAAGACGGTGACGTCATGACCGGCCCGGGTGAGCTGCTGAGCGGCGGCGAGGCCGGCGGGCCCGGATCCGACCACGGCGACCTTCTTGCCGGTTCGCGCGAGGGGGATCTGCGGTGCCACGTTGCCCTCGTCGAAGGCGCGGTCGACGATGCTGAGTTCAACCTGCTTGATCGTCACCGGGTCGGTGTTCAGGGCCAGGACGCAGGCAGCCTCGCACGGCGCCGGACAGATCCAGCCTGTGAACTCGGGAAAGTTGTTGGTGGCGTGCAGGCGGTCGATCGCCGAGGTCCCGTCGCCCCGGGCCACGAACTCGTTCCACTCGGGGATGAGATTGCCGAGCGGACAGCCGCTGTGGCAGAACGCGACGCCGCAGTCCATGCATCGCGCGGCCTGCTCGCTGACCGCCTCCGCAGCGGGGCGCAGGTAGATGGGTTGCCAGTCGCGGATGCGCTCATCTGCCGGACGCTTCGGCGTCTCGGTGCGGGCGTGCTTCAGGAAACCCTGAGGGTCGTGGGCCACCGGTCAACTCTCTGTCATCGAGGCAGGAACTGCGGCACGAGACATCGGTGGCTCGAGCCAACCGAGCCTACCCAGCTACGCCAAGCGAACAAAAATGTGGTCGCTGACGTCGGTCCCCAGTGCGCTGGAGCCGTGTTCGGAGTCAGAGACCTCGACGCCGACGGCCGTGGAGCACGCCGTGTGACGACTGCCCGGGCGCAGTCCGGCGAGTCCGACGCGGTGCATCACCTCGGAGTCGTTCTGCACCTGCTCGCTGATGCGCTCGACAACGACTTCGCCGCCCCCGATGCCCAACTTGTTCGTGGCCTCGGTAAGGCTGATAAGGCTCGAGTAGTCGTCGCTGGCAGCGAACGGCAGGCCGAGTTCGTCGAGCCCGGGGATCGGGTTTCCGTGCGGGCAGACCAGTGGCT
The DNA here is from genome assembly GCA_036502295.1 of Jatrophihabitans sp. Taxonomy (GTDB): domain Bacteria; phylum Actinomycetota; class Actinomycetes; order Mycobacteriales; family Jatrophihabitantaceae; genus DASXYU01. The sequence continues at coordinate 2,443 of DASXYU010000019.1, forward strand.
TGGCGAGCATGGTGACCAGTCGCCGTTCTACCGCCTCGCTCATCACGTGCTCCCAGCGACACGCCTCGATATGCACGTCCTCCCAGTCGAGGCCGATGATGTCGACGAGCAGGCGTTCCGCGAGGCGGTGTTTGCGCATCACCGAGGTCGCCTCGGTGCGACCCTTCTCGGTGAGCTGCAGGTGCCGGTCATCGGCGACGTGCAGCAGCCCGTCGCGTTCCATGCGGGCAACGGTCTGGCTGACGGTGGGGCCGCTCTGCCCGAGCCGCTCGGCGATGCGCGCGCGCAGCGGGACGACGCCCTCCTCCTCCAGCTCGTACACCGTCCGCAAATACATCTCGGTCGTGTCGATGAGTTCGCTCTGGTGACTCACGGGCGTCTTTCTCCGCTCGATGGGAATGCGTCGATCCTACGTTCCAGGACTCGGGCAGCGCCCGCTACGCACCGAGAAAGTCACGCAATACCTGGGAACGCGAGGGGTGCCGCAGCTTGGCCATCGTCTCGCGCTCGATCTGACGGATCCGCTCGCGAGACAGCTTGAACTCCCGGCCGATCTCGTCCAGCGTCTTGGGCTGGCCGCCGTCGAGTCCGTAACGCATCCGGACGACCGCCGCCTCACGAGCCTCGAGCGAGTCGAGGACGGTCCGCAGCTGGTTGCGCATGAACTGCTCCTCGACCGCCTCCTCGGCCGCGCCGGTGGCCTGCTGGTCGGCGATGAAGTCACCGAGGGAGGCGTCGTCATCGGCGCCGACCGTCTGGTCGAGGCTGACCAGGTCGCGGGAGAGGTCGATGAGTTCGCGCACGCGGTCCTCGGTGATGTCGAGCTCGTGACCGAGTTCGGCGTGCGTCACCTCGCGGCCGAGCTGCTGGTTGAGCTCGCGACGCATGCGCTGCATCTTGTTGACCTGCTCGACCAGGTGGACGGGAAGCCGGATCGTGCGCGACTGGTCGGCCATCGCCCGGCTGATCGCCTGGCGGATCCACCACGTGGCATAGGTCGAGAACTTGAAGCCCTTGGTGTAGTCGAACTTCTCCACGGCACGGATCAGACCCATGTTGCCTTCCTGGATGAGGTCCAGGAACGGCATGCCGTGGCCGGTGTAGCGCTTGGCGAGCGAGACGACCAGGCGCAGGTTCGCCTGAACGAGGTGGTCCTTGGCACGGTCGCCGTCGCGGATGATCGCGCTCAGTTCGCGCTTGCGGACGGCGCCGACACGCTTCTCGGTCTCGAGCAGATGCGCGGCGTAGAGCCCTGCCTCGATGCGCTTGGAGATCTCGACCTCCTCCGCGGCGGTGAGCAGAGCCACCTTGCCGATCTCGTTGAGGTAGGCGCGCACCAAGTCGGCAGACGCAGCGACCTCGTCCAGGTCGGCCTGGGGACGCGCGGTCGGGTCGGAGTCGGCCGACTCGGCGTCCTCGTCCTCGGCTACCTCGGCGTCGAGGTCCGGTAGCTGCGTGGGCGTCGTGTCGAGGGCCTCGACCTCGACGACCTTCGGTGCCGCCTTGGTCGGGCGCGCCGACCGGTGCGGTCGGCCTGCCGTCTTCGACGCAGCCGACTTCTGTGCGCTGGTGGCGCGGCTGGCTGATCGGGCTGTGGTCATTCTGTGATCCCCCGCCTAGTCGAGTTGTCCTGGTGGAGGCCCCGTTTTCTGCCTCGTGAGCGTTTCCGGTGCTTCCCTCACCCCTCAGAACGTGGAGAGGGGCCTCTGGTGTTCCCATACCCGCTTTGGGCAGTGAAATGCACAGCATGACCACAGACCTCCGCCCTCGGCACCCGAATTTGGGCGCCGCCCCCGAAAGCGCGGGCTTACGGGAGCAGAAATCCCCGGGAAATCAGGTCCCGGACGACCGGCAGGGCAGCCTCCGCGATGACCTCGACGGTCGTGCCGTTCACCGCCGCGAGCACCGTCAACGGGGCCAGCAGCGGCGTCCGGCCGTCGCAGGCGGCGAGCAGTCCCGTGATCGCCGGATCGCTCTCCACCTCCCAGCGCATGCCGTCGGAGAGCCGCAGTTGGGTGAGCGTGCAGCGCCAGCCTCCGTCCTCGATGAGGTCATGGCCGGTGCGGAGGACGCCAGGGGCCGCTGTGAGGGTTGTGCGCAGCAGCGCGTCGTCGTCGGTGTCGCGGAGGTAGCGCTGCCGGGGCAGCCATGCGCCGACCGTCGCCCCCGCAGGCTGCTGCAACGGCTGAGGCACGTCCTCCAGGACGACGATCGGCTCCTCGCGCTGGTTGTTCCAGATCGTCACCGCGCCCATGCCGACCGCGACGATGCCCGCCTGCGCCATCCAGTCCAGCCACTCGTCGTAGCGCTCTCGCCACCGGACGGTGCCCGGCTGCTCGCCGGCGTCGCGGAGCCAGAGGGTGACGTACTCCGCGGGGTCCGCGACCTCGCGCTGCCACGCCCAGGCGTCGCAGCCACCGCCGGCGAGCCAACCGGCGAGGCGCTCCCGCCAGTCCGCCTCCGCCGTGATGACCCAGTTGGCGAGTAGTTGCGCTGCGCCGCCCTCGGTGAGGACGGAGGGCAGCTCGGCGACCAGGCGGCGGCACAGCTCATCGCCGGCCAGTCCGCTGTCGCGGTACTCATAGCCCCCTGAGTCGGTCGTGAGCCCGGGGGAGACGACGAAGGGCGGGTTGGCCACCACGAGATCGAAGCGCTCGCCCGCCACGGGTTCCAGCAGCGAGCCGGCGCGTAGGTCCCAGGACAGTCCACTCAGCGCCGCGGTGGTGGCGGCCATCGACAGCGCCCGCTCGCTGATATCGGTGGCGGTGACCTGTGCGGCATGAGTACTGAGGTGAAGGGCCTGGATACCGCAGCCGGTGCCGACGTCCAACACCCGGCCGACCTTCGCCCGCATCGTGTACTGGGCCAGGGTGAGTGAGGCCGACCCGATACCGAGGACGTGGTCAGGTGCCAGCGGGCCGGGGCGGACGTCGCTACCGAAGTCCGAGACCACCCAGCACGGCGCCCCGTCCTGTTCGGAGTAGGGGCGCACTTCGAGCGACGCCCGCGTGTGACCCGACCCGGATCGCAGCAGAGCGGGCGCGTCCTCGGCGCGAAGCCCGCCGAGCGCCTCCGCCGCTGCGCCGTCGGGGATCTCGCCGCCGAGGAGGAAGAGGCGGATCAGCGTGGCGGTGGGGTCGTCCTCAGGTAGGACGCGCCCGGCGAGGAGCAGGTCGCCGCGATCCAATCCGGCTTGTCCGATCGGGCCGAGGCAGTCGAGCACCTCCTCGGGCGTGAATGCGTCGAAGGCGTGCCGGAGCCGGTCAAGGGCTGACGGGTCGAGAAGGGGTTGCACGTGCCCATCCTGCACGGGGGACAATGACCAGGTGCGCTTGAACTCCCGTCCCGCGGAGCCACCGGCCGTCATCACGACGGCTCGGCAGTCGAGCGATGACGAGTTCGACAGGCGTCTGCGCAAGTACGCCGTGATGATGACCGTCCGCGGTCTGGCGGTCATCGGGGCAGCGGCGTTCTATCACGTCTCGATCTGGATCTCGCTGGTCTTCGTCGCCGCAGGGGCCGTGCTGCCGTGGTGTGCCGTCCTCATCGCCAACGACGGCCCGGCGAAGAAGCGCACGAAGGTGCTGGCGCCGGTGCGCACCCCGGTCGACCGTTCGCTGCCGGCCCCTGACGCGGGCCGTACGGTAGACGGCGAAGCCACCAACATCCGCACGGAAACGGGAGAGCAATCGTGAGCGATGCTTGCGGAGCGAACCAAAGGCACGGTGTGGATGGAGCCTCATCCGCGCACGGAACGAAGCGAGTACGCGTATGAGTGACACGCAGGTTCTCGAGAACCCGCAGACGTCGGAGACTGATACCGGCAGCGAGGTGTTCCACTACGTCCGGAAAGCCAAGATCGCTGAGAGCGCCGTGATGGGCACCATGGTCGAGGCGCTCTGCGGCGAGATCTTTCCCGTGACGAAGACCCCGAAGCCGAACTCCCCGGTCTGCCCGGCCTGCAAGGACATCTACGACAACGTCCTGTCGGACTGACCGCCGTCCTTCGGCTCGTCCTCATCGGCAGCCGTCGGCTCGTCGCCGAACTGCTTGGTCTCAGACCAGTCGCCGTTGTCTAGACCGGTCATAGGCACGGTGAGCGCCTCGGTGTCCAACCGTCGCCACGCCTTCGGGTTGAGGATGCGCGGCTGCCGTGAGGGCGTCGGCGCAGCCTCCTCGAGGGCCGCGTTGAACTCGGCACCGAGCAGTACGCCGAGGGCGAGGATGTAGAAGAACAGCAGTGCCGCGATCGGCGTCGCCAGCGTGCCGTAGGCATGGTTGTTGTCGAGGATGAAGTGGATGTACAGGCGCAGTAGTGCCGATCCGCCGAGGAAGATCAGCAGCGCGAAGGCGGCGCCCGGCAGCCCGCGGTGCCAGGGCAGTCGCCGCGGCGGCGCCAGGTGGTAGAGCGTGGCGAGCCCGACGAGGAGCAACACGACGACGACCGGGTAGTAGAGGTCGCTGGTGATCCGGTTGACCCGCTGCACCCAGTCATCCGGGAAGATCTTCGCGAAGAGGTCCGGGCCGAGCACCATCACTGGCAGGACGATGACGCCGATCACCACCGAGCCCAGGAACAACCCGAGCGCGAGCAGGCGGCTGCGTACCGCGCCCCGCAGGTCGCGCATTCCGTAGGCGATCGTGATCGTGTTGACGAAGGTCGCGGTCGCCGATGACCCCGCCCAGAGCGCGATGACGAAGCCGATGCTGATGATGTCGGCACGCCCGCCGTGCAGGATCTCGTGGATCATCGGGCTGACGATGTCGTGCACCACCTGCTTGCTGAAGGCATCGGACATGCCCGACTCCAGCGTCGTTTCGGTGCGGTTGAGCGTGTCCGTGCCGAGCCAGCGGGAGATATAGCCCAGCGTCGCGACGAGGGCGAGGAAGAGCGAGGGCAGGCTCAGCAGCTGCCAGAACGCGGTCTCGGCGGAGAGCCCGAGCAGCCGATCGTGCCAGGCCTTCGCCGCCGTCCGTCGCAACAGGTGCGGCAGAAGCCGGAGCAGCTCTATGGCGGAGCGTGCCCGCTGGCGTCGATTCACACCGCCCAGTCTGCCGAACGATCGCCGCTCAACTCCCCATAACCGGGGCCGATAGGGATGGTGTCGCGGTACGCCGCGCCACACTGCCCTATACGCAGCCCAATAGGCGTCACCGATCAGGTGGAGGAAATACCGTGAGCGAAGACGACGAGATCGTCCAGGAGTTCCTCGTGGAGAGCCACGAGAACCTCGACCAGCTCGATCGTGACCTTGTAGACCTTGAGCAGCAGCCGGGGTCCAAGGAGCTACTGTCCAGCATCTTCCGCACGATCCACACGATCAAGGGGACCAGCGGCTTCCTCGCCTTCTCGAATCTCGAGTCGCTGACCCACGTCGGTGAGAACCTGCTGTCGCGCCTGCGCGACGGCGAACTGACCATGACGCCGGAGATCGCCTCGTCCCTGCTGCGCATGGTCGACACGGTCCGTTCATTGCTCGCCGTTGTCGAGCGCACCGGATCGGACGCGGATGACTCGATCGACGTGGCGCCCGTTGTCGATGCGATCAAGGCATGCCTGGAGACTCCCGCGGAGGAGGCGAAGGCCGTAGCGAAAAGGGCTCCCGCCAAGAGGGCTCCCGCGAGGAAGGCCCCTGCCGCCGCGCCGATCGCTGAAGAGCTGCCCGTCACCGACGAAACGCCGGCCGAACTCGTCGAACTCGACGAGCAGCCCGAGCCCGAGGTGCACATCGATGCCTTCGAGGTCGAGGCGGACGCGCCGGCCGCACACGCCACCGCCCCCGTCCCGGCCGGCGCGGAGGAGCACGGTGAGGGCACAGCCCGCCGCAGCGTCGCCGACTCCACAGTCCGGGTCGACGTCGACCTGCTCGACACCCTCGTCCGCCTCGTCGGCGAACTCGTGCTCTCGCGCAACCAGATCCTGCAGCAGGCCGACGCGGCCGTGCAGAGCGGAGCCGATGTCGAGCTGGCCCGGGCGAGTCAGCGCCTGAACCTGGTCGCCAGCGAGCTGCAGGAAAGCATTATGAAGACCCGCATGCAGCCCATCGGGCAGCTGTGGGCCAAGTTCCCGCGAGTCGTCCGCGACCTCGGCGCGCAGCTGGGGCGCAACGTCAAGCTTGAGATGGACGGTCAGGAGACCGAGCTCGACCGTACGTTGCTCGAGGCGGTCAAGGACCCGTTGACCCACCTCGTCCGCAACTCGATCGATCACGGTATCGAGACCCCTGAGGATCGCGTCGCCGCGGGCAAGCCGGAGCAGGGAACCCTGCTGTTGCGCGCCTTCCATGAGAGCGGCCAGGTCGTCGTCGAGATCGTCGATGACGGCAAGGGCATCGACCCGGCGAAGATCGGCGCCGTCGGCGTCAAGCGTGGCCTCATCACCGAGGACCAGCTGGTGCGCATGGAGCAGCGCGAGATCCTCAACCTCATCTTCCGGCCCGGCTTCTCCACCGCCGAGAAGGTCACGAACGTCTCCGGCCGCGGCGTCGGTATGGACGTCGTCCGCACCAACATCGAGCGGATCGGCGGCACAGTAGACCTGAGCTCCCGCCCGGGAGACGGCACCACGGTTCGCGTCCGCATCCCGCTGACGCTTGCCATCATCCCCGCACTCGTCGTGGGTGAGCTCGGCGAGCGCTACGCGATCCCGCAGGCCAACCTCGTCGAGCTCGTGCGCGTCGAAGGTGCCGACCTGAAGCGCGACGTCGAAGACCTCGCCGGCGCGCCGCTGCTGCGTCTGCGCGGTCACCTGCTTCCACTGGTGGGTCTCGCCAACGCCCTCGGCCTCTCGGACAGGTCGCTGGCCTCCAGCGAGTCGCTCACCGTCGTCGTCCTACAGGCCGATGACATCCGCTTCGGCATGGTGGTCGGAGAGGTACACGACACGCAGGAAATCGTCGTCAAGCCGCTCGGCCGCCAGTTCAAAGGCATCGGGCTGTACGCCGGTGCGACGGTGATGGGCGACGGCGGAGTGGCGCTGATCCTCGATGTCGGCGGCCTCGCCGCACGCGCGGGTGTCGACAACTCGATGACGAGGACCGCTGAGGTTCGCACCGTCGAGGACGACCGCACCGCTCTGCTACTGCTCGACCTCGGTGAAGGACGCCGCGCGGCGCTCCCGCTCGCGGAGGTCGCCCGCCTCGAGGAGTTCGAGAGCGCAAAGATCGAGCGCTCCGGTGGCACGGAGGTCGTGCAGTACCGCGACGGCATCCTGCCGCTCGTCCGCCTCGATCGTGCCATCGGCCTCGCCCCCAGCAGCGAGACCCCCGACCCGCTGTCGGTGGTGGTGCACGGCAGCGGTGATTCGCTCGTCGGCATCGTCGTCGACAAGGTGCTCGACGTCGTCGAGGAGACGGTCATCGCCAACAACATCGGCGCTCGCGCCGGTGTCATCGGCTCGACCGTGGTTCAGGACCGTGTTACCGATCTTGTCGATCTCGACGCGGTCGTTGCCAGCGCAGGAGGACGTTACTGATGAGCACAGCATCTCTTACCGAGGCAGACCAGTACTGCACCTTCTGGGCCGATGGTCTCTACTTCGGCGTGCCGGTCTCGGGCGTGCAGGAGGTGCTGCGTTTCCAGCCCATGAGTGCTGCGCCGCGCGCGCCGAAGTCCGTCTACGGCCTCATCAACCTGCGCGGTCAGATCGTCACCGCCGTCGACCTGCGCCACCGCCTCGGGCTCTCCGAGCGACCTGCGGACCAGTCGCCGATGAACGTCGTCGTGCGCAGCCGCGGAGAGGTCGTCAGCCTGTTGGTCGACGACATCGGTGATGTCATCGATACCGATGGCGTCGCGATCGAAGCCGTCCCACCGACGCTGCCCGCCTCGGTGCGCGCCGTCGTGACAGGAGTCGTTCCGTTGCCGGACACCATCTTGTTGGTGCTCGACGGGGATCTTGCCGCAGACGTACTTGCTGCCGGCTAGGACCGGTTTCACGTCCGTCCCACACCGCCGCAGGCGCAACTGCCGCTAGCAGCTCGGCCCTGCCGACACGAAGGATTCGGCGAAGCTCGTCCGCCTCGGTCTCCGTAGAGCTCAAGCGCGTGCTCGGCCACTCCCAGTACTAAAGGACCAGCTCGTGGCGGCGTCCTCGGATGCCGGCGTCAGCTGCCGATAACTACAGCAGCAATTCACTCACGGAAGAGGGGCAGTCGCACATGGTCAAGGTGCTTGTGGTCGACGACTCCGTCGTAGTCCGGCGCACCGTGGCGAATGTGCTCGACGGCGCCGACGATGTCGAGGTGGTGGGCACCGCCGCCGATGGCCGGATGGGGCTGCGCAAGATCGACGAGTGCAAGCCCGACGTGGTGACACTCGACGTGGAGATGCCCGGCATGAACGGCATCGAGACCCTGCGCGAGATCCGTGCGAACCACCCGCAGCTTCCGGTGATCATGTACAGCACCCTCACCGAGCGAGGGGCCGAGGCCACCTTCGAGGCGCTAGCCCTCGGTGCGGCCGACTACGCCACCAAGCCGTCAGGTGCCACCACGCGCGAGGCGGCAGCCGACCAGGTCCGCGCCAACCTGTTGCCGCTCGTGCGGCTATGGGGACGTCGTACCCTCTCGCTGCGTCCCGCCGTCACGGGCGCCCGCACGCCTGCCGCGGGACGGGTCGAGCGCACCGCCACGATCACTTCGGTACCGCGAGCCTTCGCCGCTGGCGACAACAGCCCTCTGCATGGCCCGGTGACACTCAACGCTGCCCCACCCGGGCCGGTGGATCTCGTTGTCATCGGCGTCTCCACCGGTGGCCCGGATGCTCTCGCACGCCTCCTGCCGATGCTGCCCGCCGACCTTGCGGTGCCGGTGGCCATCGTGCAGCACATGCCTCCGGTCTTCACTGCGATGCTCGCCAAGCGACTGGACACCGCCAGTGCCCTCTCCGTGCGGGAGGCCGGCGACGGTGAGGCGCTCCGCAAGGGCAGTGTCTATCTCGCCCCCGGCGGTATGCATCTTGAGATCGAGGCAACCCGCTTCGGGTTCAAGACCGTCCTCACCGAGAACCCGCCGGAGAACTCCTGCCGTCCCGCGGTGGACGTCTTGTTCCGCACGGCCGCCTCGGTCACCGCCGGCCGGCTCCTGGCCGTCGTCCTCACCGGAATGGGGCAGGACGGAATGCTCGGTGCGCGGCTCGTGCGCAGTGCAGGCGGGTCGATTCTCGCGCAGGACGAGGCGACCTCGGTCGTCTGGGGAATGCCCGGCTTCGTCGCCCGTGACGGCACGGCCCGCGCCGTGCTGCCGCTCGATCAGATCGCACCCGAAATCGTCCGCCTGACTCAGGTCGCGGGCGTGCGCCAGGCGGTAGAGGCGTGAGCACGAGCGTTTCCGTCGAAGACTTCACCTTCGTCGCCGCGTACCTGCGCGAGAAATCGGCGATCTCGATCGGCCCCGGCAAGGAGTACCTGGTCGAGTCGCGTTTGGCGAGCGTGGCACGGGAGACCGGCTACGACGACGTCACTGCACTCATCCGTGCGCTGCGCCAGCCGATTCCGAACCCCGAGGTGGGCCTCGCCGTTGTCGAGGCGATGACGACGAATGAGACATCGTTCTTCCGTGATCACCACCCTTTCGAGGTGATGCGTGTCCAGCTGCTGCCCGAAGTGATCAGTCGCAACGCGATGCAGCGGCGTCTGTCGGTATGGAGCGCCGCGAGTTCGACAGGGCAGGAGCTCTACTCGATCGCGATGCTGCTCGACACGCATTTCCCCGAACTGGCGGCGTGGAATGTGACGCTGCACGGCACCGACCTCTCGACCGAGGTCGTCGCCAAAGCCAACTCCGGTCGCTTCTCGCCGCTGGAGGTCAACCGCGGCCTTTCCGCGCCGATGTTGGTGAAGTACTTCGAGCGTCAGGGGGCGGCATACCACATCGATGAGCGGCTCCGTCGCTGGTGCCGCTTCCAACAAATGAATCTCGCCACCTCGTGGCCGCCGATGCAGCAGTTCGACATCGTCTTCTGCCGCAACGTCCTCATCTACTTCGACCTGCCGGTCCGCCAGCAGATCCTGGAGCGGATCCGGAAGTCGCTGGTCCCAGGTGGGTACCTCGTCCTCGGCACCGCGGAGAGCACTGTCGGCGTGGTCGAGGGATACACCGCCGTCAGGCATGGTCAAACGACCTTGTTCAAGACGGTCTGACAGGCCACCGACGGAAGATGACCAGCGTAATGACAGGGGAGTCGGCATGAAGGCATTGGTGATCGACGATTCGCGCGCAATGCGCATGATGCTGCGTCGCATCGTCTCGCAGCAGGGCTTCGACGTGGTCGAAGCGGGCAACGGACAGGAGGCGCTGGACGAGATCGACTCCACCGGCGCACCGGATCTCTGCCTGATCGACTGGAACATGCCGGTGATGAACGGGCTGGAGTTCGTGCAGGCCGTGCGGGCTCGCACCGACGCCCGCCAGATCACGCTCATGATGGTGACCACCGAGAGTGAGAACAGTCAGATCGTCAGGGCGCTCGCGGCGGGTGCGCACGAGTACCTGATCAAGCCCTTCACCGCCGACGCGCTTGTCGACAAGCTGTCGATGCTCGGCCTCTCTGCCTGACGGCCCCGCCCGACGGTTCCGCCCGACGGTTCCGCCCGACGGTTCCGCCTGACCGTTCGGCGGACGAGGATCACACTCCGGCGTGCCGCGCGGGGTCTCGGTCAGTCGCACTGGCTAACGTAGCCACTCGTGCCGTCCTTGCCCCGCCTTCGCGTGTGGCAGGCGGAGGCTCTAGACCTCTACGAGAGTGTTAGCCCTCGGCGTGACTTCATGGTCACCGCCACCCCCGGGGCGGGCAAGACCGCCTTCGCGCTGCGCCTGGCGGCCCGCCTGATCGAACGCCGCGCGATCGATCGGGTCATCGTCGTCTGCCCCACCGATCACCTGCGAACCCAATGGGCAGATGCCGCCTCGCGCGCCGGGCTGCTTCTGGACGCAGCGCTGTCGAATGCCGTCGGGCCCGTCCGTCCTGACTTCGCCGGATACGTCACCACCTATGCGCAGGTTGCCGCCAAACCCGCCGTGCATGCGGCGCGCGCGAGCAGCAGACGCACCCTGGTCGTCCTCGACGAGGTGCACCACGCGGGTGACGGTCTCTCCTGGGGCGAGGCCGCGTCGACCGCCTTCGACCTCGCCGCACGCCGTCTCTGCCTCACCGGCACCCCGTTTCGCACCCGCCCCGATGAGCGCATCCCCTTCGTCCCCTACGAGGCCGACGGCGAAGGTGGTTTCACCAGCGCCGCCGATTACACCTACGGCTACCGCGAGGCGCTGCGCGACGGCGTGGTGCGCCCCGTGGTCTTCGCCGCGTACACCGGCACGGCGCGCTGGCGGAACAGCGCCGGTGAGGTCATCGCGGCGTCGCTGTCGGAGTCGGGGACGAAGAGGCGCGAAGAGACCGCGTGGCGCACAGCGCTGAATCCCAAGGGCAAATGGGTGCCGCACGTCATCGCGGCGATGGACGAGCGAATCACCCATCTTCGGGAGTCGGGCATGCCCGACGCGGGCGGCATCGTCCTCGCCAGCGATCAGGACGATGCGCGCGCCTATGCCGAGATCGTCGCCCGGGTCACCGGCCACGAGCCGGTCCTGATCCTCTCGGACGATCCCAAGGCCAGTGACAAGATCGCCGCCTTCGCCGTGGGAACTCAGCGGATCGCCGTCTGTGTGCGCATGGTGAGTGAGGGCGTCGACATCCCGCGCGCCGCCTGCCTCGCCTGGATGACCAGTTACCGCACCCCGCTGTTCTTCGCCCAGGGCGTCGGCCGTGTGGTGCGCGCGCGCGGTACGCAGGAGTCGGCGACGGTCTTCCTCCCCGCGGTGCGCCCCCTGCTCACCCTTGCCGCGGAGCTGGAGCAGGAGCGCAACCACGTCATCCCGCCGCCGGCCGGCGCTGACCCCGAGCTCCTCGACGTGGTCCGCCCGGAGGCGGGGGAGCGGGAGAAGATCGAACACCTCGACGCCGACGCCGAATTCGCGCACGTCCTGCACAACGGTCGGGCGGTGGTCGCCGACAGCTCGGCCGTCCTCGCGGGCGACCTCAGCGAAGAGGACGAAGACTTCCTGGGCCTTCCGGGCATCCTCTCGCCGGAACAGATGGCGTCGTTGCTGGCGCGGCGTGACGGTGCGGCGCGACGCAGGGCCAGCGGTGTGGCGGTCTCCGGCTCGCAGTTGGGTCTGTACGAGGACGACACCTCCTCCGCTCTCACCTCCCAGGTCGCGACGGAGGCAGCTTCCTGGAGAGCCAGCGCGGAGTTGCGCCGAGAGCTGAATCGCATGGTCTCTGTTCTGGCGGCGCGACGGGGTACGCCCCATGCTCAGATTCATGCTGAATTGCGACGACTCGTTCCCGGGCCGGCGTCGGCGATGGCGTCCTCGGAAGTACTGGCACAACGCTGGGAACGGCTGATGGAACTGCTGGGCTGAGGTTTGGCGCGGCCCGTGACGCGGTTAGACGCTGAGCGAGACTCAGTTAATTTCTGATTTCGAATGGAGGAAACGGCGAGCCGCGGCCGCGGGAATGTCTCAAGCTAGGGCATGGTTGCGAACGTGGGACCTACGGAACGGTGCGATTCGGCCGATACGTAGGGTGTGAGAACGAATGACGCGCTCTTGCTTTCGGGGTGTCGCCGGTATCACCGCCAATTCGGTGGTTACCTGAGCATCGGCGGGGCAAGATGGGGCACCTCTGCTGGGGTGCTCCGGGCAGAGAGAGAGGCCACCGTGACCACGACGACGATTGACGCCAGCCCGCTCGCTGCGACAGACCGCTGCGACCGCTGCGGAGCCCAGGCGTACGTCCGCGCCCTGCTCGGGTCCTCGGAGCTGCTTTTCTGCGCGCACCACTGGCACGAGAACGAAGCTCGCCTGCGTGAGATCGCGACTGAGATCCAGGACGAGACCGCCCGCCTCACCGACATCCCGGCCACTGCGGCGGTCGAAGAGCGCTAGCC
>DASXYU010000020.1:0-9056 GCA_036502295.1 Jatrophihabitans sp.
ACTCGAGCGAGGCCAGCGACACCTCGGACGCGACCGGATAGGCGAAGCGCACGTCGTCGAACTCGACCGAGCGCGCATCGGCCGGCAACTCGACGGCGTCCGGCGCGTCGGCGATCATCGGCGGCAGGTCGAGCACCTCGAAGACGCGATCGAAGCTCACCAGAGCGCTCATCACGTCGACGCGTGCGTTGGACAATGCGGTGAGCGGTCCGTACAGGCGGGTCAGCAGCAGCGCGAGTGTGACGATCGTCCCTGCCGAGAGGTGTCCCTCGATCGCGAGGTAGCCGCCGAGCCCGTAGACGAGCGCCTGCGCCAAGCTCGCCACCAGCGACAGGGCGACGAAGAACGCCCGCCCGTACATCGCGGAGGTCACGCCGATGTCACGCACCCGCGCCGCGCGGGAGCGGAACGAGTCGTACTCCACCTCCGGACGTCCGAAGAGCTTTACCAGCAACGCGCCCGAGACGTTGAAACGCTCTGTCATCGTGGTGTTCATCGAGGCGTTGAGGTTGTAGGACTCTCTCGTGATCGCCTGCAGACGTGTACCGATCCGCCGCGCAGGGATGACGAAGAGCGGCAGCATCACCAGCGAGATGGCAGTGATCTGCCACGACAGGCTGAACATCACTGCAGCGGTGAGGACGAGTCCCACGACGTTCGACACGAGTCCGGAGAGCGTGGAGGTGAACGCCTGCTGCGCACCGAGGACGTCGTTGTTGAGACGGCTCACCAGTGCGCCTGTCTGCGTCCTGGTGAAGAACGCCAGAGGCATGCGCTGGATGTGCTCGAAGACAGCGGTCCGCATGTCGAAGATGAGTCCCTCGCCGATCCGCGCCGAGTACCAGCGCTGGGCGAAGGAGAAAGCGGCGTCAATGACCGCGAGCACTGCGATGACGATCGCGATCCGTACGACCTGACCGGTGGTCGCGGTTCCGGTGATGTCGTTGATGATGCGGCCGGCAAGGACGGGTGTGACCACCGCGATGAGCGACGAGGCGATGATGATGCCGAGGAACGCCCCCAGCAGATAGCGGTATGGCCGCGCGAAGCGAAAGACTCGTCGCCACGTCCCGGGCGTGAGGTCCTGCTGCACAACACTGTTGTCGCCGTGCCCCATCGAGCGCATGGCCCGCATCGCACTGCCGTGATCCATTGACATGCGGTCCATTCTGACCGCTATTCGGAATCCGGCCTTCCGGCCAGTGCCTGCAGCAGGCGGTATTGCGCTGCGCGTTCGGCCGCTTGCTGCGCTTCCTGGCTGTTGCCGCGCGCGGATTGCAGCAGTGCCTTCGTCTCGGCGGCGGTCGTCCGCGGGATGCGCAACAGTGCGTCGACGGTTGCCGCGACGGCAGCGTCGAGCCCCTCACGAGGGACGACATGGGAGGCAAGCCCGATCGCGTACGCCTCCTCCGCCCCCACCCGGCGGCCGGTGAGGCAGATCTCCGTGGCACGAGAGGCACCGACCAGATCGACGAGACGCTTCGTGCCACCAAGATCGGGGACGAGGCCGAGGCTGGGCTCGGCCATGCAGAACTGGACGTCCTCGGCGACGATTCTGATGTCACAGCCGAGGGCGAGCTGGAAGCCGGCACCGATGGCGTGGCCCTGGACCGCGGCGACGCTCACCAGCGCGGGACGACCCGTCCAGTCCATCGCCGACTGCCATGAGGCAATAAGGGCATCGGCCTGCCGCGCGGACCCGCGTCCGATCTCGAGGACGCTCGGAAGGCCGGGCAGTCCGTCCTCGGTGAAGAGGGCGCGGTCGAGGCCCGCAGAGAAGGCACGTCCATCGGCTCGCAGAACTGCCACGCGGACGTTGCCCGGCAGCTGCCGCTGGACTTCGTTCAGCGCCGCCCAGGTGCGTGGCGATTGCGCGTTGAGCTGCTCGACCCTGCTGAGGGTGACGGTAAGGACGTCGCCATCGATAACGGCCCCAACACCTGCCTCCGGCGCGAGTGAGATCGACACCGGAGCCATGATTGAAGGCTACTTCGCGCGGGCCTTCACCTTGTTGCGGGTGGCACCGCCGCGGCCGCGAAGGTCCACCCCGGACTCGGAGAGGACGCGGTGCACGAAGCCGTAGGAGCGGCCGTTGGAGTCCGCGAGGTCGCGAATGCTCAGGCCCTTCTCGTACTTCTTCTTGAGATCTGCTGCGAGCTTCACCCGGTCCGTGCCGGTGATGCGCGCACCCTTCTTCAACGTCATATCAACCCCCTGTGTAAGACGTCTCTTCTTCGCGAAATGAATAGCAGAAAGATCCACTTCATTCGTTATGAAACGTCTAGCGCACGCCAAATGGGATCGAAGAAACCAGAGAAACGCCCGGACTGATGATGCTCTCAGGTGCCCACACGTTGTCTACGTGCCACGGCTTACGCGAGCGAGATCAGATCCGCGAGATCCGGGCTCCAGGTGTCCTCGACGCCATCTGGCAGCAGGATCACCTTGTCGGGGTTGAGCGCTTCGACTGCGCCCTCGTCGTGCGTCACCAACACGATCGCCCCTGCATAGGTCTTGAGCGCATCGAGCACCTGCTCACGACTGATCGGGTCGAGGTTGTTCGTCGGCTCATCAAGCAGCAGGACGTTGGCCGCGCTCGTGACGAGCATCGCAAGGGCGAGCCTCGTATTCTCACCGCCGGAGAGCACGCCCGCCGGCTTCTGCACGTCGTCGCCCGAGAAGAGGAACGCGCCCAGGACCTTGCGCAGTTCGGTGTCATTCAGGTCGTCTCTGCCGGAGGCTGAGGCCGCAGTGCGCATGTTCTCGAGGATCGTCCGATCGTGATCGAGGGTCTCGTGTTCCTGCGCGTAGTAGCCCAGGCGCAGGCCGTGCCCCGCCTTCACCTCGCCCGTGTCCGGCTTCTCGACGCCAGAGAGCACGCGCAGCAGGGTAGTTTTGCCCGCGCCGTTAAGACCCAGGACGACGACCCGCGCGCCGCGGTCGATGGCGAGGTCGACGTCAGTGAAAACCTCAAGCGACCCGTACGACTTCGAAAGCCCCTCGGCGAGCAACGGCGTCTTGCCGCACGGTGCCGGGGTCGGGAACCGAAGCCGCGCGACCTTGTCCGAGACGCGCACATCAGAGAGGTTGGCTTTCAGCTCCTCGGCGCGGCGGATCATCTGCTGCGCGGCCCTGGCCTTCGTCGCCTTAGCGCGCATCTTGTCCGCCTGACTGGTCAGGGTGTCGATCTTGCGCTCGGCGTTCGCACGCTCGCGATGCCGGCGGCGCTCGTCGGTCTCCCGCTGCTGCAGGTACGCCTTCCACCCGACGTTGTAGACATCGACGGCCGAGCGATTGGCGTCCAGGTACCAGACCTTGTTCACGACCGCCTCGAGGAGTTCCACGTCGTGGCTCACGACGATGAGGCCGCCGTTGTGAGAGCGAAGGAAGTCGCGCAACCATGCGATCGAGTCGGCGTCGAGGTGGTTGGTGGGTTCGTCCAGCAGCAGCGTCGTCGGCTCTCCCGTCCTGTTGGCGAAGAGAATCCGTGCGAGCTCCACACGGCGCCGCTGGCCACCGGAAAGGGTCTGCAGCGTCTGTGCGAGGACGCGGTCGGGCAGCCCGAGGTTCGAGCAGATCCGCGCCGCCTCCGACTCGGCTGCGTAGCCACCGAGTGAGGAGAAGCGGTCCTCGAGGTTGCCGTAGCGGCGGATGAGCGACTCGTCCTCGGGCGTCTCCGCCAACTGGATCTGCACCTTGGCGATGTCCGCGACCAGTTGGTCCAGGCCGCGGGCGGAGAGGACGCGATCGCGGGCCGTCACCGAGAGGTCGCCGTGTCGTGGATCCTGTGGCAGGTAGCCGACCGGCCCCTTCGTGTCGATACGCCCCGCGTGGGGCAACGACTCCCCGGCCAGGACGCGCATGGACGTGGTCTTACCCGCGCCGTTGCGCCCGACCAAGCCGATCCGGTCGCCGTCCTGAACACGGAGAGTGAGGGAATTCAGCAGGATTCGAGCGCCGGCCCGTAACTCGAGATCGACCGCCGTAATCATTGACCCATATCCTACCGGCGTGAAGTTCAACGCTCGTGCCAAGCTCGACACGGCGCAGGTGCAGGACTTCGACAGCGCCCTCCCGTGGCGTCGCGGATCGGTGACGACTGGATTCAGAAGAACCTCGGGGGCGGGACGGTCAACCAGAACACCTTCTCCGCCACGGAGCTGGGCTGAGCGGGCGGCGCCGTCAGGCACCGGCGCGAAACGTCCGGCGGTAGGCCCCCGGCGAGATGCCGACGGCTGCCTTCAGGTGCGTTCGCAGGGTGACTCCGGAGCCGAAGCCGCATGCGCGGGCAATCTCATCGATGCCGAGTTCGGTCGTCTCGAGTAGCTGCCGGGCGTGGTCGACCCGCTGCTCGATCAGCCACGCGCCGGGTGAGCGGCCGGTCTCCTCGCGGAAGCGGCGGTTGAAGGTGCGCAGGCTCATCCGCGCCTGGGCGGCGAAGCGCGCGACATCGATCTCGCGGTCGAGGTGTGCCAGGGCCCAGGCGCGTGCCCGGCCCGTGCCGTCCTCGTCGATACGCGGCACCGGGCGTTCGATGAACTGGGCCTGACCACCATCGCGCCACGCGGGCACCACGCAATGCTTCGCGACACGGTTCGCGATGGTGGCGCCGTGATCGCTCCGGAGCAGATGCAGGCAGAGGTCGATCCCGGCCGCGAGGCCCGCCGAGGTGAGGATGTCGCCGTCGTCGACGAAGAGGCGGTCCTCGTCCAGGTCCACCGCGGGGAAGAGTCCACGGAATTGCGCGGCGTACGCCCAGTGAGTGGTGGCGGATCGGCCGTCCAAAAGGCCCGCCGCGCCGAGGACGAAGGCCCCGGTACAGATCGAGACGATGCGGCAGTCCCTGGCGAGATCGGCGAGCGCGTGAGCCAGTGCGCCGTCACAGATTCCTTCCTCACGGGCTCTCAGATATTGGGTGCCCGGAACGACGAGGGTCTGTGCTGAGCGCACCAACGAAACGTCGCCGTCCGGGAGGATCGAGTACCCGTCCGGGGTCGCGACCGCCGAGCCGTCGAGGCTCGCCAGACGGACGTCGTAGAGCGGCTCACCGCGCTCGTCCTTCGCATTGCCGAGGACGAGGGACGGGATCGTGGCATCGAAGCCGATCACAGGCGGCAGCAGCAGGACCGTGACGCGATGCGGGCGCGGCGTCCTAGGCATGGCGTGATTCTTTCATATATTGGCATTCCTGCCAGTAGTCGTTGGGCATTGATTTCCAGAGGATGGAGCAGTGAAGAGAGTTCATCTTGCCTGGATCGTCGCCGCCGTCACCTTCGTGACGATGCTCGGCGCGGCCGGGTTCCGTGCCGTCCCCAGCGTCTTCATGGATCCGCTGCACGCACAGTTCGGCTGGTCGCACGGGACGATCGGCGCCGCGATCTCGATCAACCTCGTCCTCTTCGGGGTCACGTCACCCTTCGCTGCGGCGCTGATGGACCGCTTCGGGATCCGCCCGGTCGTCGTCTTCGCGTTGACGATGATTGCTGCCGGCAGCGGGCTTTCCGTGTTCATGACCGCAGCCTGGCAGCTGATGCTGCTCTGGGGCGTCGTCGTCGGTCTCGGTACCGGATCGATGGCGATGGCTTTCGTCGCCACGGTGACGACGCGATGGTTCGTTGCCCGCCGCGGCTTCGTGAGCGGCATCCTGACCGCGGCCGGGGCGACGGGGCAGCTGATCTTCCTGCCCGTCCTCTCCACGCTTACCGAGCACCATGGCTGGAAAGCGGCATCGGTGGTGGTCGCGATAGCCGCTGCCGCAGTGATTCCGCTTGTCCTGCTGCTGATGCGCGACCATCCGCACGACGTGGGTCTGCGTGCCTATGGCGCCACGGATGAAGAGCCCGGTCCGGTGAAGGTGCGGCAGACCGGTCTCGCCTCGGCTGCCATCGGCGGGTTGGTGCTCGGTGCGCGCAAGAGGGTCTTCTGGCTGCTCGCGGGTAGTTTCGCGATCTGCGGGATGACGACCAACGGCCTCGTCGGCACGCACTTCATTCCTGCGGCCACCGATCACGGAATGCCGCCGACGACCGCCGCGAGCCTGCTGGCGCTGGTGGGCGTCTTCGATATCGCCGGGACCATCGCGTCGGGATGGTTCACCGACCGCTTCGACCCTGCGGTGCTGCTCGTCATCTACTACGTGGGTCGAGGGGTTGCCCTCTTCGCGTTGCCCTCGCTGCTGTCACCGTCGACGAAGCCCAGCACCTTCGTCTTCATCCTGTTCTACGGACTCGACTGGGTCGCTACGGTTCCGCCGACGATCGCGATCTGCCGCAAGTACTTCGGTGACCGGACGCCGGTCGTCTACGGTTGGATCTTCGCCAGCCACCAGATCGGCGCAGCCATCGCCGCGTGGAGTGCGGGATTCATCCGCGACCACACCCACACCTATAACCCCGCTTTCTACGGAGCCGCGGCGTTGTGCGCGGTGGCGGCTGCCCTCTGCTTCGCCGCACGGCCCACCAGGAGTGGTTCCGACACGCGAGGCGCGCTCGCCACGCAACCACCGCTGATCGACGCCGCATAACCACGCTGCCCCGCTACAACGTCCGGCGCGTAGCGGAGGGACATGGCCCGAACGATTCTGCAGGCCGCGAAGCGGCCGAAGCCTAGTGAGGGTTATGTGCCTCCGCTACGCGCCCTTAAACGTTGAAGCCGAGGCTGCGCAGTTGTTCGCGGCCGTCGTCGGTGATCTTCTCCGGACCCCACGCCGGAATCCACACCCAGTTGATCTTCATCTCGTCGCCAAGAGGCTTCGGGCCGCCGGTGAGTGCCGAGTTCGCCTGTTCCTCGATGACATCGGTGAGCGGGCAACCCGCTGAGGTCAGCGTCATGTCGATGGTGATCAAGGTCTGGCCGTCGAGACTCTCGGCACGTGCGTCGTACACGAGGCCGAGGTCGACGACGTTGACGCCGAGTTCGGGGTCGACGACGTCGCGCATCGCCTCGTCGATCTCGTCGCGCGAGGGCAGGGTGGAGACCTCAGTCATGAGCTTGTCCCTTCATCCAGAATCTCGGCCTCAGCGACGGCGCTCTTCATCGCCATCCAGCCGAGCAAGGCGCACTTCACGCGCGCGGGGTACTTGGAGACGCCCTCGAACGCGACCGCGTCCTCAAGGGTCTCTTCATCGTCCTCGGTGATCTCCGTGGTTCCCCGCGACTGCATCAGTTCGAGGAAGCGCTCCTGCAGTTCCAGCGCGTCGGTGATCTTCCTGCCGACGACCAGACCGCTCATCACCGACGTGGACGCCTGGCTGATCGAGCAACCCTGACCGTCCCAGCCAAGGTCGTCGATGATGCCGTCGCTCACCCGGACGCGGAGGGTGACCTCGTCACCGCAGGTGGGGTTGACGTGATGAACCTCGGCCGAGAAGGGGTCGATGAGTTCGTGGTGCTGCGGATTCTTGTAGTGGTCCAGGATCAGTTCCTGGTACATCGAGTCGACGTTCAATGTCATTCCCCCGCTCCGCAAGCGTCACTCATGAAAACATCGCCTGCACCTTCTGGATACCTTCGGCGAGGGCATCGATCTCGTCGTTCGTGGTGTACACACCGAAGGACGCTCTGGTGGTCGCGGGTATTCCGTAGCGGACGCAGACGGGGCGCGCGCAGTGGTGCCCGGCCCGTACCGCGATGCCAAATTCGTCCAGCAGTTGTGCGACGTCGTGCGGGTGGATCCCGTCGAGGACGAAGGAGATCGTCGGGCCCCGGTCGACGTTCTCGGCGGGGCCGATGATCCGCAGGCCGTCGATGCCCCGCAACTGCTCAAGGGCGTAGCCGGTGAGCGCCACCGAGTGTGCATCGAGGTTGTGCAGTCCCAGGTTCGTCACCCAGTCCACCGCCGCGCCGAGCGCGACGGCCTGGGCGATCATCGGGGTACCGGCCTCGAAGCGGTGCGGCGGCTCGGCGTAGGTCGTACCCCGGATCAGGTCGACCGTCTCGATCATCTCGCCACCGCCGAGGAACGGCGGCAGGTCGGCGAGAAGTTCGCGCCGCCCCCAGAGGACGCCGACTCCTGTGGGGCCGTAGAGCTTGTGGCCGGTGAACGCGACGAAGTCGGCGCCCAGTGCCTGCACGTCCAGCGTCAGGTGCGGTGCGGCCTGGGCGGCGTCGATGATCGACAGCGCCCCCACCGACTTCGCCTTGGCCACCAGTCGCGCCACCGGATTGATCGTGCCGAGAGCGTTGGACTGATAGACGAAGGAGACGACCCTGGTGCGCTCGGTGATCAGCTCATCGATGGCGGAGTCGGCCAGACGGCCGTCCTCGTCGATGGGCAGATACTTGAAGCTCGCGCCGGTGCGCTGGGCGAGCAACTGCCACGGGACGATGTTGCTGTGGTGCTCCATCTCGGTGACCACGATCTCGTCGCCGGGCTTCAGCGCGAAGCGCTCGGCACCGGGGAACGTCGAGGCGTTCGAGAACGAGTACGCGAGCAGGTTCAGGGCCTCGGTGATGTTGCGGGTGAAGATCACCTCGTCGCGGCTGGGTGCGTTGAGGAACGCGGCGACCTTGTCGCGGGCGCCCTCGTAGGCGTGCGTCACCTCACTGCCGAGGGTGTGCACGGCCCGCGCCACGTTGGCGTAGTGATGGGCGTAAAGGTCGGTCTCGGCGTCGATCACCGCCTGCGGCTTCTGCGCGCTGTTGGCACTGTCGAGGTACACCAACGGGACGCCGTGCACTGTTCGGCTCAGGATCGGGAAGTCCTTGCGGACCGTCTCGACATCAATACTCATCGGCAGAGCCCCAGCCTCAGACGCTCGCGGGCTCGACCACGCCGAAGCGCGCGTAACCGTCGGCCTCAAGGGTGTTGGCCAACTCGGGGCCGCCCGACTCCACGATGCGGCCGTCGAAGAAAACGTGCACGAAGTCAGGCCTGATGTACTTGAGGATGCGCGTGTAGTGGGTGATGAGCAGCACGCCGAGGCCAGTGGTCTCCTTCGCGCGATTCACGCCCTCGCTCACGATGCGCAGCGCGTCGACGTCAAGGCCGGAGTCGGTCTCGTCGAGGATCGCGATCTTCGGCTTGAGCAGGGCGAGCTGCAGGATTTCGTGGCGCT
>DASXYU010000021.1:0-52479 GCA_036502295.1 Jatrophihabitans sp.
AGAGATCCGCGGCGTGGACGTCCTTGAGTGATCCGTTCTTCTTGCCAACCGGGGTGCGGACGGCTTCGACGATCACTGCGTCGCGTTCGGACATGCTGCGGAACTCCTTCGTTGTTGCTTACTGGTATCGGGGAAGTCTGCTGTGTTCAGGGCTGCGGCGCGAGCTGGGCGAAGCCGTCGTAAGTCATACCGGTCGATGCCGGCCCGATCGCGACACGGTCGCCGAAGCCACCGGCAGCCATGTCCAAGAGCGAGGCAACCTTCAACGCACTCCCCTTTGAGTCCAGTCCTAGTAATTACTATAGGACGGCATCCGAGTGCGTCATAAGAGTTGACTTTCGCCAAGTGTTCGGCGATAACTCATGCGTGCCCCTGAACCAGAGCTTGGTCGGCCGTGAGTATCCGGCTCCCACCAAGTACGACGTTTCCCGCGAGACCATCCGCCGATTTGCGGTCGCCATCGGCGATAGCAACCCGCTCTACCACGACCCCGAGGTCGCCCGTGCCGCCGGCCATCCCGACGTAGTGGCGCCGCCGACCTTCCTCACCGTATTGACGCACCGATTTCACAATGACGGCCCGGTCGAGGATCCAGAACTGGGGCTCGACTATTCGGTCGTCGTGCACGGCGAGCAGCGCTACACCCACCACCGTCCGATCGTTGCCGGTGACGTTCTCAGTGCCGTTCAGGTCATCGACGAGATCCGGGTCGCGGGCCGCAACGAACTGATGGGGTTCACCACCCACGTCACCGACGCGGACGGCAAGCCGGTCGCAGAGATGTACGTCTCGATGATCTCCCGCGGCACCGCCCCCCAGGAGGCATCGTGACAAGCACCGCCCTCTCCGTCCCCACAGCGGCCGACGTCACCGCCGGCCAGGAACTTCCCACCTTGACGTTCCGTATATCTCGGGCGCAGCTCGTGAAGTACTGCGGCGCATCGGGCGACTTCAACGTCATCCACTGGAACCAGCGTCACGCGCTGTCAGTGGGCCTTCCTGATGTCATCGCGCACGGCCTCTGCACGATGGGTACCTCCGGTCGTGTCGTGACGGACTGGATCAGAGACCCGACCAGAGTTATCGAGTACGGCGTGCGCTTCTCCTCGCCCGTGCCGGTAGCGGACGACGACACCGGAACTGAGATCACGGTGGGCGCCGTAGTGGCCGAGTTCGATCAGTCGACCGGGCTCGCGCGCATCGAGATCACCGCCCGCATGGGCGAGACTGACGTGATGACTCGCGCATACGCGATCGTCCAGCTGGCCTAGGAAGTCGCGCGGCTATGTAGTCGCCGCGACTTCGTCGCGGAAATCGCCCTGTCCCACCCGGAACTCGCGCAGGACGTCATAGATGCCGCGTGTGGTCGTCGTGTTGGTGCCGAGATCGGCGAAGACCTCGCGATTGAGCACCTCGGTCGCCGACAGCGCCGTGGACCTTCCCGCGGGAGTGAGCTCGGCGAGTGTGGTGCGCCGGTCCGACGGATGCGGACGTCGGGAGGCATACCCGTCGCGCTCGAGCCGGTCGAGGGGCCCGGTGACGCTCGTCGGATGTACCTGCAACCGCCGGCCCAGGACACTGATCGGTAGTGCCCCGCTTCGGCTGAAGAGCAGGAGCATCAGGATCTCGTAGCGCGCAAAGCTGAGCTTGAACGGGGAGAGGCGCGTCTCGACCAGCGCGAGCATGATCTGGTGCGCGCGCATCACCGACGTCACCGCGGCCATCCCGTCAGCAGCCGAGGTCCAGCCGGACTCCGCCCATTTCTCGCGCGCGATGTCGATGGGATCGAACGGCAGCCGATCATGCGGGGCACGCCGCGCGCGCGCCACCATGTCATCGGTTGCCACCTCGTTCGCCACTGCCGCGGTGACGATGTCAGATGCCGACACTGTGGCTCAGCCCGCGGTGCTGACGCTCGCGACGAGGTTGGCGTCCTTTCCGAGGTAGGCGGCGTCGAGGACGTCACGCACCTCGTCCGGGCTGCCCGTGGCTGCGACGTAGCCACGCGAGAGGACGACCACGGTGTCGGCGATGTCGAGTGCGTAGTCGGCCAGCTGCTCCACGATCACCACAGTGACCTTGCGGTTCGCGACCTCGTCCTTGATCACCTGGAAGAGCTCTCCGACGAGTCGCGGCGCGAGTCCCATGGAGATCTCGTCGAGCAGTAGCAGGCGCGGCTGAGTGGTGAGAGCCCGACTCAGCGCGAGCATCTGCTGCTCGCCGCCGGACATCGTCCCTGCGATCTGCTTCGGCCGGCGGCCCAAGGCGGGAAAGCGGGTGAAGGTGGTCTCTTCGATCTCTTCGCGATTCAGCCCCGACTTCGCATAGCTGTGCAGCTGAAGGTTCTCGCGCACAGTGAGGTTCGGGAAGATGCCACGTCCTTCGGGCACGAGGCACATGCCGAGGCGGGCACGAGCCCGGGCCCGCAGCTTGCTCACGTCCTGGCCGTCGAAGCTGATCACGCCGGCGTTCTGCCGCAGCAAGCCGATCGCAGCACGCAGCGTGGTGGTCTTGCCGGCGCCGTTAGGACCGAGCAGTGCGAGCACACCGCCCTCGTCCACCGCAACGTTGATGCCGAAGAGTGTCTTCATCGATCCGTAGCCGGCATCGATGTCCTTCATCTCAAACAGTGGCGCCATGGTGACCTCCCAGATAGGCCGCACGGACGTTCTCGTCGTTCTGGACGGCCTGCGGGTCGCCGTCGGCGATGAGTCGTCCGAAGTCGAGGACGAAGACCTGCTGGCAGTGCTGGAACACCATGTCGATGTGGTGCTCCACCAGCAGGATCGAGACCCCACGGCGCACGACGGCCGCCAGGACGTGGCCGAGGCGCTCGGACTCGGTGCTGTCCAGGCCGGCCGAGGGCTCATCGAGAAGCATCAACTTCGGGCGGCTCGCCAGCGCTCGGGCAACTTCGACCAGGCGTGCGGTGCCGGTGGGCAGCTGCGACGTGGAGTACTCGACGACATCGCCGAGACCCAGTTCGGAGATCGCCTCCTCGGCAGCCTGCTTCGGGTCGAAGTCGGTGCGTGAACGGGCAGCGAACTCCGCTGCCGTCCGGACGTTGTCGTAGACGCTCATCGAGTCCCAGAGCTCGAGGCGCTGGAAGGTACGCGTCATGCCGTACTCGACGCGCCGGTGCACACCTGCCTTGAGCATGTTGCGGTTGTCGAAGACGACCTTGCCCGCGTTGGGGTTGCGCAAGCCGCTGATCACGCTGATCGTGGTCGACTTGCCGGCGCCGTTCGGGCCGATGAGCCCGACCATCTGCCCTTCTTCGACCTTCAGCGAGACCTCGGTGAGAGCCTTGATGCCGCCGAAACTGACGGAGATCGAGTCCACCTCGAGCAGTGCCATCAGTGCCCCCCTGCCATTGCGACGTCCTTCACGGCCGGTTCGGAGACGTCCGGTGGCGGCGCGGACGGTGGCTTACGTCGTCCTTGGATGAGCTTCATGAAGCCGCGCATCTGCACTGGCCACGCACCTTCGGGGTTGCGCAGCACACTGAAGACCGCCATGCCGATGAGCATCGGCTGCAGCGCCGACACGATGTGGGCGTTGGTGATCCACTGGGGCAGCATCATGTAGATGATCGCGTACATCGCACCGCCGATGACGGCACCGGGCACAGACGTGACGCCCTGCACGGCAAGGATCAGTAGCGCGATCAATGACCACATGAAGTTGAACTGGCTCGCCCCGACCTGTCCTTGCATGCTCGCGAAGAAGCATCCGGCAAGTCCCGCCATGCCGGCGGAGAGGGCGAAGACCAGCACCTTCGTGCGAGTCAGCCGCAGACCGAGGGCCGCCGCCGCCGCCGGAGAGTCACGCATAGCGGCGAGGGTCCGCCCGAAGCGACCGCGCCGGGCGAACTGGACGCCGGCGGCGAAAAGCGCGACGAGGACGGCACCGGCGAAGACATAGGCGCGCGAGGTCGTGATCTTGAACCCGAAAATGTCGATGTCCGGTGCGGTGATCGCCTCACCGGCAGCACCCATGAGGTGCGTGCTGGCAAAGACGAGCTTGTCGCACATGATCGCGAAGGCGAAGGTCGCCAGTGCCACGTAGAGGCCGCGCAGCCGGATCGCGGGCAGCGCGATGACCGCACCGACGGCCGCCGTGAGCAACGTGGCCAGCAGTGCGGCGAGCAGATACGGCATGTGGTGCTGGAAGTGCACCAGCGAGATGGCGCCGATGCCGACGAATGCGAACTGGCACAGCGAGACCTGGCCCCCGAGACCGGTGAGCAGCGTGAGGCTGACCAGGATCGCGCTGAAGACGAGTCCAGTTCCGAAGACAGCGCTGACGAACGTCGACATGTGCGGCGCGAAGAGACCGACGACGAGGATGAGGATCGCCGACCAGGTCAGGATCGTCTTCACCTTCGGCACAGCTTCGACGGCGACGTTGCTGAGCTTCGCGGTGAGAGTCTGCCGCTCTTGGCGCATCACGATGAGAGCACCGAAGAGGATGATGAACGGCAGCGACGGAGCGAGACCCTGCAGGAACTCGTTGTTGACTGGCAGGTAGAGCGTCATCAGCGATCCTGCGATGCCGAGGGCGAGGCCGCCGACATAGGTCCACGGAATGCTGGCGAGGCCGCCGATGATCGCGGCGGCGAACGCGGAGACGATCATCAGGCTGAGCGACGAGATGTCGAGCGACAGTGCGGGCGCGATGAGGATCGACGCAAGGCCCGCGAGCGAGCTGCCGATGGCCCACGACACGTTCGTGATCCGGGTCGGGTTGACCGCAGTGAGCTCGGCGAGCGCCGGGTCGTCGACGATCGCGCGCATCGCGACACCGATACGCGTGCCGTGCATGAACAGGCGCAGGGCGATCGCGACCGCGAGGGCGATGATCACGGTGGTGAGCTGGTTCCACGTGATCCGGACGCTGGCGATCTGGAACGTGTCGTCGCTGATGAGGCCCGGGATCGTGCGCAGGTCGCTCTTCCAGATCAGGACGGCGAGGCCCTCAAGGAGGACGAAGATCGCCAGGGTGCCGGTAAGGCGCAGCGCGATCGGGGTGCGAGCCAGCTTCTGCATGACCGTAACGTTCAGCAGGACACCGATGGCCGGGCCGATGACGAGGACGACCAGCGGCAGGGCGACCCACTCCGGCAGTCCCCAGCCCTCAAGCAGCTGCCAGTAGATAAAGACCTGGATCATGCCGATGGCGCCGTGGGCGAGGTTGAAGATGCGGGATGTTGTGTACGTCAGAACGAGGCCGGTGGCGGCGATCGAGTAGATCGCGCCGGTCGTGATGCCGATGATCACAAAGGTGATGAAGTCAAGCACGAAGTCTCGCTATCTCTGTGCGAGCAGTAGGCAGCTGGCCTGCTGTTATCGCAATCACAATGGAGCCCGAACGTCGGTCATCCTGCGATCTGGCTCACACGCTGTCAAGAGCTGGGGCCGACTTACCTAGTACTAACTATGCAGCTGACAGAAATCGCACTACTGTTTCGCGACGGCGCGGCGGCTGAAATTCGCCCCGGCGCGCGGCGAACGGCACTAACCAGGAGGAACAACCTATGGCCAACGAACTCGGCAAGCGGTACGTCTGCGCGCAGTGCGACACGCAGCTGCTGGTCGCGAAGGCCGGCGCCGGCGCCCTCGAATGCCACGGCGAGCCTATGCAGATCGAGGCCCCCAAGCCGCTGCCCGCCTCGGACTGAGTTCGAGGAACTCTCAGCAGCCGCATACACCCACGCTCCGGGCGGAGCACCGCGCGACAGCGCGGTGGCGGTGTTCACCGCGTGACGTGACTCTGTACGATGGTCCGGCACTGGCAGTGTGTCCGAGTGGCCAAAGGAATCTGACTGTAAATCAGACGGCTCAGCCTTCCGGGGTTCGAATCCCTGCGCTGCCACCAGTGCTACAGCCCCTGCCTTGCAGGGGCTGTACTTATTTTGCACACCAAAGGGGAATGCCATGGCCGATCCGTCCTTCGACGTCGTAAGCAAGGTTGACCATCAAGAGGTCGACAACGCCCTCAACCAGACCGCCAAAGAACTCGCCAGCCGCTTCGACTTCAAGGGCGTCAACGCCTCGATCGAGTGGTCCGGCGAGCTGGGCGTCGTCATCAAGGCCGATACCGAAGAACGTTGCAAAGCCGCGCTCGCGGTCTTCAAAGAGAAGCTCGTGAAGCGCGACATCTCCCAGAAGGCATTCGATGCCAGTGATCCCAAGCCGTCCGGCAAGATCTTCGTCCTCAACGGGACCATGAAGGAGGGCATCGCCCAGGACGTCGCGAAGAAGATCGTCAAGCTGATCAAGGACGAAGGCCTCAAAGGTGTTCAGGCCGCGATCCAGGGCGATCAGCTGCGGGTGAGTGGCAAGAAGAAGGACGACCTGCAGGATGTCATCGCGCTGCTCAAGGGCGCCGACCTCGACGTCCCGTTGCAGTTCAGGAATTACCGCTGACCGAGCCGCCTCCCGGACCACTCAACCACCGCGATCACCGGTGGTAGCGAGGGTCGCCGTTCGCCATCGCCTCGAGACGGGCGATGCGCTTGGCCATCGGCGGGTGCGTCGAGAAGAGCGACTTCGCGCTCACCCCGCTGAACGGGTTGGCAATCATCATGTGGCTGGCGTTGCTCAATGCCGGCGTGGCCGGCAGCGGCACGAGCGCCGTCCCCCGCTCCAACTTCCGCAGCGCGGAGGCGAGTGCCAACGGATCGTTGCTGAGCTTCGCCCCCGACTCGTCGGCCTGGTACTCACGCGAGCGGCTGATGGCGAGCTGAATCAGCGTCGCGGCCATCGGCGCGAGCAGCATCATCAACAGCTCGGCGAACGGGTTGCGATCCTCGTTGTCCCGCCCGCCGCCGAAGAACATCGTGAACTGGGCGATGTAGGTGATGCAGGCCCCGACCGCACCGGCCACGGACGAGATGAGGATGTCGCGGTTGTAGACGTGGCTGAGTTCGTGACCGAGGACGGCGCGCAGCTCCCGCTCGTCCAGTATCTGCAGGATGCCCTCGGTGGCGCAGACCGCGGCGTGCCGCGGGTTGCGGCCGGTCGCGAAGGCGTTCGGCTGCGCGGTCGGTGAGACGTAGAGCCGCGGCATCGGCTGCTGCGCGGTGGTCGCGAGCTCGCGGACGATGCGGTACATCGCCGGCTGCTGGGTCTCGCTCACCGGACGGGCGCCCATCGAGCGCAGCGCGATCTTGTCCGAGTTGAAGTAGCTGAAGGCGTTCACGCCGATGGCGATGAGCAGGCCGATGAACAGTCCCGTCTTGCCGCCCAGCGCGACGCCCACGATAACGAGCAGCGCGCTGAGGACCCCGAGCAGCAGGACCGTCCTGAGGCTGTTCGTAGCTCCGTGCACGTTAGAGAAACGCCACATGCCTGACGGACGTTCCCGGCCGTAGGCTGTGGCTATGTCCGCGACCGACCACATCGTTCACGCGAATGCTGCGTACGTCGACACTTTCCCGGGGGCACGTCCACTGCGCCCAAAGCTGCGGCTGGCCGTCATCGAATGCATGGACTCGCGTATCGACACCTTTGGTGCGCTCGGGCTCGAGATCGGCGACGCGCACGTCATCCGTAACGCAGGCGGGCTCATCACCCCGGACGTGCTGCGGTCTTTGGCGATCAGCCAGCGCCGCCTCGGCACACGCGAGATCATGGTGCTGCACCACACCGACTGCGGGATGCACGGCTTCGACGACGAGGAGTTCCGTGCCGAGCTGACAGCCGAGTCGGAGGAGATCCCGCCGTGGGACGTCCCCGGCTTCACCGATGAGGCGACCCAGGTGCGGGAGTCGCTCAACCGCATCCGCAGCTGCAGCTGGATCCCGTACCGCGACGATCTGCGCGGCTTCGTCTTCGATGTCGCCACCGCCCGTATCTCCGAAGTCCCCGTAAGCGATTCCGGCCCGGCAGTTCGGGCGCAATCCGCGCACTCGTAGGAATCGCGCCAGCGACACGACGTGAGCTGGGCCATAGGGCCCGGGTGCCCTCTAGCCAGGCGAACTAGCATTGGGAGGTTGCGCACTCGACTCATGCCGAGACGGCGCCGCCCTATCCACGGTGGCTGGAGGCCCCTCTCAGAATGACTGAGTCCGAATGACCAAGCAGGTTGAACAACTAGATCAGGTTGTTATCCGTATCGCCGGTGACTCCGGTGATGGCATGCAGCTCACGGGTGATCGCTTCACCCAGGAGACGGCGATGTTCGGAAACGACCTCGCGACCTTCCCGAACTTCCCCGCCGAGATCCGTGCTCCGCAGGGCACGCTCGCCGGAGTCTCGTCCTTCCAGCTGCATTTCGCCGACCACGACATCCTGACGCCGGGTGACCGGCCGGACGTCCTGGTCGCGATGAACCCCGCGGCGCTGAAGGCGAACATCGGCGACATGCCGAAGGGCGCGACGCTCATCGTGGACACCCACGACTTCACCGACCGCGCGCTTGCCCGCATCGGGTGGAGCTCGAACCCGCTTGAGGACGGCTCACTGGACTCCTACCACGTGCATGCGCTGGAGCTCACCGAACTCACGCTCACCGCGCTCGCCGATACCGACCTCACCCGCAAGGACGCCGGGCGGTCGAAGAACATGTTCGCCCTGGGTCTGCTGTCGTGGATGTACTCGCGTCCGACCGAGGCGACGATCGAGTTCATCGGCACCAAGTTCAAGACGAAGCCCGACATTGCGAACGCCAACCTCACGGCGTTCAAGGCCGGCTACAACTACGGCGAAACGACCGAGGCCTTCGCGGTGAAGTACGAGGTGAAGCCCGCCGCGCAGGCTGCCGGTACCTACCGCAATATCTCCGGCAACCTCGGTCTCGCCTATGGCCTCATCGCGGCCGCCAAGCGTGCCGAGCTGCCGCTGTTCCTGGGTGCGTACCCGATCACGCCGGCCAGTGACATCCTGCACGAGCTGAGCAAGCACAAGCGCTTCGGCATCCGGACCTTCCAGGCCGAGGACGAGATCGCGGGTATCGGGGCGGCGCTCGGCGCGGCCTTCGGTGGAGCGCTCGGTGTGACGACGTCCTCCGGGCCGGGCATCGCGCTGAAGGGCGAGGCGATCGGTCTGGCCGTCTCCCTCGAGTTGCCGCTGCTCATCATCGACATCCAGCGCGGCGGACCGTCGACCGGTCTGCCGACCAAGACCGAACAGTCCGACCTCATGCAGGCGATGTATGGCCGCAACGGCGAGGCTCCGGTTCCGATCGTGGCTGCTGCTACCGCCGCCGATGCCTTCGACGCGACCATCGAAGCCGTCCGCATCGCGCTGACCTACCGCACGCCGGTCTTCCTGCTGTCGGACGGCTACATCGCCAACGGCTCCGAGCCGTGGCAGGTGCCCTCGGTCGAGTCGCTGCCCGACCTGCGCACGCCGTTCCAGACCGAGCCGAACGGACCGGATGGCAGCTACCTGCCCTACCTGCGCGACCCGCAGACGCTGGCCCGCCCGTGGGCCGTCCCCGGCACGCCCGGCCTGGAGCACCGCATCGGCGGTATCGAGAAGGCCGACAAGACCGGCAACATCAGCTATGACCCCGACAACCACGACTTCATGGTGCGCACCCGCCAGGCGAAGGTCGACCGCGTCGCGGACTCCCTGCCCCCGCTGGTGGTGGAGGACCCGAACGGCGACGCGAAAGTGCTCGTCCTGGGCTGGGGCTCGACCTACGGCCCGATCGGCGCCGCCTGCCGCGACGTGCGAGCGACCGGAGCGTCGATCGCGCAGCTGCACCTGCGCCACCTCAACCCGTTCCCCAACGACCTCGGCGAGATCCTCGCCCGCTACGACAAGGTCGTGATCCCCGAGATGAACCTCGGACAGCTGGCGACGCTGATCCGGGCGAAGTACCTGATCGATGCCGTGAGCATCACCCAGATCAAGGGCCTTCCGTTCAAGGCCGACGAGCTCGCCGAGATGCTGCAAGGAGTAATAGAACATGCGTAAGCGACACTCGTGGAGTGAACAATGAGCAGTGACACCGTGAGCCTCGGCCTGAAGGCGAAGGACTTCAAGAGCGACCAGGAAGTCCGCTGGTGCCCCGGCTGCGGTGACTACGCCATCCTCGCCGCGGTGCAGCAGTTCATGCCGGAGCTGAACATTCCGCGCGAGAACATCGTCTTCATCTCGGGCATCGGCTGCAGCTCGCGCTTCCCGTACTACATGAACACCTACGGTATGCACTCGATCCACGGCCGCGCGCCGGCGATCGCCACCGGCCTGTCGACCTCACGCCAGGACCTCTCGGTGTGGGTGATCACCGGTGACGGCGACTCGCTCTCGATCGGCGGCAACCACCTGATCCACGCGCTGCGCCGCAACGTGAACCTGAAGATCCTGCTGTTCAACAACCGGATCTACGGCCTGACCAAGGGGCAGTACTCACCGACCTCCGAGGTCGGCAAGATCACGAAGTCGACGCCGATGGGGTCGCTGGACTACCCGTTCAACCCGGTATCGCTCGCGCTCGGCGCCGAGGCCAGCTTCGTGGGACGCACCCTGGACTCCGACCGCAAGCATCTGCAGTCGGTGCTGCGCGCCGCCGCCGAGCACAAGGGCACCGCGCTGGTCGAGATCTACCAGAACTGCAACATCTTCAACGACGGCGCCTTCGACGTCATCAAGGACGACGCAACCCGCGACGAGTGGATCATCCCGATGGAACACGGCAAGAAGCTCTACTTCGGAACCGCTGAGCGGAGCAAAGCGGTAGTGCGCACCGCGTCCGGGAGTCTCACCGTCGAGGAGAACATCGCCGAGGACGACCCCCGCATCGTCATCCACGACGCCTTCACCGACGACCCGGCCTACGCCTTCGCGTTGTCGCGGCTCTCCTCGATCGACACCCGCTACTCGGCGATGGGCGTCTTCCGCTCGGTCCAGCGGCCGGTCTATGACGACGAGATGGCCGCACAACTCGCAGCAGCTTCGACCAAGGGCGCCAGCGACGACGACGCGCTGCAGAAACTGCTGCTCGGCGCCGACACCTGGACCGTCCCGGCCTGATCGAGACCGTTCTTGCTGCCTCGCTGGGCAGATGAAAGAGCTCGCGGTCGACCAATAGGCTTGTGGCGTGGAGATCACGAGAGAGGACGGACTCGTCCTCTCCGACGATCCGAAGCGCATCGATCTCGACACAGTGGTCGACTTTCTCGCTCAGTCGTACTGGGCGAGTTACCGCACCCGCGACATGATCGAGCAGTCCTTCGTCAACTCCCGGGCCTATGGCGTCTACGCCGCGGACGGCGCGCAGATCGCGGTCGCCCGAGCCATCACAGACCTCGTCTCGTTCTGCTGGATCGGTGACGTCTTCGTCGACGCAGCCTGGCGAGGACGGCGCATCGGCCACTGGCTGGTGGGCGGTCTCATGGACCACCTGAGCGAGTTCGGCGTGCACCGCTTCGTGCTCGCAACGCGCGATGCGCATGGCGTCTACGCCGACCTCGGCTTCACTGCGCTCGCCGATCACACGAAGTGGATGGAGATCGACAACCGGCCGATCAGCCCGTGAGCCTTGTCGACGAACGGCGGCGCAGCTTCGCATTCGCCACCACCGCGTACCTGCTCTGGGGAGTCTTCCCGCTCTACTTCCCGCTGCTGGAGCCGGCGAGCTCGCTCGAGATCCTCGGGCACCGCGTCACCTGGTCACTCATCGTCTGCGTGCTGTTGCTGCAGTTCACGACCGGCTTCCGTGGCGTGCGGGAGGTGCTGCGCAATCGCCGGCAGCTCGGGCTGCTCGTCCTCGCCGCCGTCCTTGTTTCGGTGAACTGGGGCCTCTACATCTGGGCCGTCAATGCGCACCACGTGGTGGAGAGTTCGCTGGGCTACTTCATCAACCCGCTCGTCTCGATCCTCTTCGGTGTCGTGATCTTCGGCGAACGGCTGCGCCGACTGCAGTGGACAGCTGTCGGCATCGCCGTGATCGCGATCATTGTCATCACCATCGACGTCGGCCGCCTACCGTGGATCGCGCTCACCTTGGCGTTCAGCTTCGGCGGCTACGGGCTATGCAAGAAGAAGGCAAACGTCAACGCCGCCGATTCCCTCACCATCGAAACCGGCGTCCTCTTCCTTCCCGCGCTCGCAACCCTCATCGTGATCGCAGCGCGAGGAGACATGGCCTTTGGAACAGTGAGCGTGGGCAACAGTCTCTTGCTCGCCTGCTGCGGCTTGGTAACCGCCATTCCGCTGATGCTCTTCACCGCCGGGGCAACCCGCTTGCCGCTAAGTGTGATGGGAATGCTGCAGTTCATCACGCCGATCCTGCAGTTCATCGTCGGCGTCTGGATCAGGCACGAAAGGCTAGGAACAGCCGTCCTCATGGGGTTCTGCCTGGTGTGGTTGGCACTCGTCGTCCTCAGCGTCGACGCGCTGCGCAGTCGCGGTGTGCAGGAGGAGATCGTCGAGATCGCGTAGCTCTTCGACGCCTCGACACGGCGCCTTCGGCTACTCAGCGACCTCGGTCAGGGCGATACGTCAGCCGGTGCGGGAGACGACGTGATCGAGCAATGCGTCGAACGCAGCGGCAAGGCGGTCGTTGCCGATTCCGGAGACTGCCTTCCGTGCCCGCCCCGCGTAATCCGCGAGCGTGGCGCGTGCCTGGTCAAGGGCGGACGAGGCGCGGAGCAGGCGCAGCGCCTCGGCCACGTCCACCTCGCCCTTGATCGGACCGGAGACGAGTCGGCGCAGCCGGTCATCGGCGGGATCGGAGCCACGTAGCACGTAGAGGACGGGCAGCGTCGGCACGCCTTCGCGCAGATCCGTACCAGGCGTCTTGCCCGACTGATCGGACTCCGACGCGATGTCGAGGATGTCGTCGCTGATCTGGAAGGCGAGGCCGTACTGCTCGCCGAAGTCACGCAGCGCCGCGATCGTCGCCTCGTCGCCTCCGGCGAAACGCACGCCGAACTCAGCGGCGGTGGCGATGAGCGAGCCGGTCTTGTCGGCGAGGACGGAGAGGTAGTGCTCGATGGGGTCGACGCCGACGGCGGGTCCGGCGGTCTCGTGGATCTGCCCGAGGACGAGGCGCTCGAAGGTGGTGGCCTGCAACCGGACCGCGTCCGGGCCGAGGCCCGCAACCAGGTTGGAGGCCCGGGAGAAGAGGAAATCACCGGTGAGGATCGCCAGCGTGTTGTCCCAGCGGGCGTTCGCCGAAGGGGCACCCCGGCGCACTTCCGCCTCGTCCATCACGTCGTCGTGGTACAGCGTGGCAAGGTGCGTGAGTTCGCAGACCACGGCCGCGTCGATGACGTCCTGATTGATGGCATTCGCGGCGTTCGCTGTCTCCGGCACGCCACAGTGGGCCGCCAGCAACGTCATCAGTGGGCGGAACCGCTTGCCTCCGGCCTCGACCAGATAGCGGGCGGCCTCGCCGACGAAGGGGTCGTCCGAGGCCACGGCTGCGCGCAGGCCGTCCTCGACGAGCTCCATTCCCGCGGCGACGGAGCGCTCGAGCGCATCATCGTCGAAGTTGACACCGAGGGCCGATGAGGTCACAGGATCAACCTACTTGTAAGGCGGCACGGCGCTTGCATCGCCCGTAAACTCGGTGGGTGGCAGTCCAGGTAGCGCTCGAGCACACCACGACGTACCGGTTCGACCGACTCGTGGGCCTCGGTCCACACGTCGTGCGGCTTCGCCCCGCGCCGCACTGTCGCACCCCGATCCTCTCGTACTCGATGTCGGTGACACCCGAACCGCACTTCGTGAACTGGCAGCAGGACGTCTACGGCAACCATCTGGCGCGCATCGTCTTTCCCGAGCGGGCTACCGAACTGTCGATCACGATCGACGTCATCGCCGACCTCACCGTCATCAACCCCTTCGACTTCTTCGTCGAGGAGTACGCGGAAACGTACCCATTCACCTACTCCGAATCCCTGGCGCGTGACCTCGAGCCCTACCGACGCACCGTCACTGAGCCAGGCACGTCCACGATCGGGCCCGCGGTAGCGAAGTTCATCGAGCATCAGCGCCCTGAACCCGGCATCCGCACCGTGCAGTTCCTCGCCGATCTGACGCAGGCGCTGTCGAAGTCGGTCGAGTACACCGTGCGACTGGAGCCCGGCGTCTACACGCCGGAGCAGACCCTCACCGGCTCGATCGGCTCCTGCCGTGACAGTGGCTGGCTTCTCGTCGCGATGCTGCGCGAACTCGGCTTCGCCGCGCGCTTCGTCTCGGGCTACCTCGTGCAACTCTCCTCCGACGACCCGGCGGACGGTGGCCCGGCGAAGGACTTCACCGACCTGCACGCCTGGGCGGAGGTCTACCTGCCGGGCGCCGGCTGGGTCGGCCTCGACGCCACCTCCGGACTCTTCGCCGGCGAGGGGCACATCCCGCTGTCGGCCACCCCGGAGCCCTCCGACTCGGCCCCGATCGCGGGCACCGTCGATCCATGCATCTCGCAGATGGACTTCAGCAACGTCGTTCGCCGCTTCCGCGAGCCGCCGAGGACGACGCTGCCCTACACCGACGCACAGTGGCAGGCCGTCCTCACCCTGGGGGACGAGGTCGATGCCGATCTCGCGACGGGCGACGTGCGACTCACCATCGGCGGTGAGCCGACCTTCGTCGCCGCAGGCTCCGACGCCGAACCGGAGTGGAGCACTGATGCCGACGGCCCGGAGAAGCGCGCGATGGCCGCGGCCCTCACCGAACGTCTCAAGGCCCACTACGCGCCTGCCGGCGTCGTGCACCACGGGCAGGGCAAGTGGTACCCCGGCGAGCCCCTCCCCCGGTGGCAGGCCGCGATCACGTGGCGCAAGGACGGCGAGCCGCTCTGGCACGACGCGTCGCTGCTGAGCTCACCGGCGGCGGAGGTGAGGACGCCGGCGACCACCGACCAGGCGGGGCTCCTACTGCGCGGTATCGCGACGCGTCTCGGAATCGGAGCTGGCTTCGTCCTACCCGCCTACGAGGACGAACTCCTCGCACTCGCCAACGAGGTGCGACTGCCGGTCGGCGACCCTCCGTCGGAGGCGGTGGAGGATCTCGAGCCCGGTGCCATCGCCGGGTGGGTGCTCCCACTGCATCGCAGCGAGGACGA
The DNA here is from genome assembly GCA_036502295.1 of Jatrophihabitans sp. Lineage (GTDB taxonomy): Bacteria > Actinomycetota > Actinomycetes > Mycobacteriales > Jatrophihabitantaceae > DASXYU01. The sequence continues at coordinate 15,025 of DASXYU010000021.1, forward strand.
CGAGCGCTGGGCGACCGCCGAGTGGCGGTTCCGCCGCGGACGCTTGGTTCTCGTCGGCGGGACCTCGCCGGTCGGGCTGCGGCTTCCACTCGACTCGATCGCGTGGACGCCGCCGAAGGCGCGTCCGGAGGCCGCCGCGCCGTTCGAGGTGGATGAGGCGCTGCCGGTGGTTTCGGCTGGGGGTACCTCCCGCTCGCCGGGGAGCTCAACCACCGCGGTGACACCCTCCTCAACCTCCGCGGTGACTCCGGTGGAGGAGGCACCGACGACGGCGCTCGCAGTCGAGGTGCGCAACAAGCAGGTCTACATCTTCCTGCCTCCGCTGGATGCGTTCAGCCACGCGATCGAGGTACTCGCCGCAGTCGAGGGTGCCGCCGCAGAGCTGGGCGTGCCCGTCGTCCTCGAGGGATACCAGCTACCCGGCGATCCACGGGTAAGCACCATCTCGGTCGCACCGGATCCCGGTGTCATCGAGGTCAACGTGCACCCGGTGACCTCGTGGCGTGAACTCGTCGCGGTCACCACCGACCTCGATGGCGACGCCCGAGAGGTGGGGCTCGCCACCGAGAAGTTCATGCTCGACGGCACGCACACCGGCACCGGCGGCGGCAGTCACGTCACCCTCGGCGGCCCGACACCCGCAGACTCGCCACTGCTACGGCGTCCTGACCTGCTGGTGAGCATGCTCACCTACTTCCAGCACCACCCGTCCTTGTCGTACCTCTTCTCGGGGCGCTTCATCGGCCCGACAAGCCAAGCTCCGCGGGTCGACGAGGCGCGGCACGATTCGCTCTACGAACTCGAGATCGCCTTCGACCAGCTCGACCGACTGCGCTCCGAACAGGACGACGAGCTCGACGAACCACGCCCCTGGTACGTCGACCGGGCGCTGCGCCACCTGCTTGTCGACCTCACCGGTAATACGCATCGCGCTGAGTTCTGCATCGACAAGCTCTACTCGCCCGACTCCTCCCGAGGACGGCTCGGTCTGCTCGAACTGCGCTCGTTCGAGATGCAGCCGCACCCGCAGTTGACGCTCGTGCAGACGCTGCTCATCCGCGCCCTCGTCGCCAGGTTCTGGAAGACGCCGTACCGCGCGCCGCTCGTGCGCTGGGGCACGGCACTGCACGACCGCTTCCTGCTTCCGGCGTTCGCCGCGGCCGACATCGGCGACGTCGTGGACGACCTGCGCGCGCACGGCTTCGCCTTCGAGAAAGAGTGGTTCGAACCGTTCATGGAGTTCCGCTTCGCCCGCCTCGGTCGGGTGGACGTAGGGCCTGTCTCGCTCGAACTGCGTAGCGCGGTCGAGCCGTGGCACGTCCTCGGCGAGGAGGCGACGGCCGGCGGAACGGCACGCTACGTCGACTCCTCGGTTGAGAGGGTGCAGGTGGAGGTGTCGGGGCACACGCCCGGCCGGCACGTGGTGACGTGCAATGGTGTCGCCCTGCCTCTGCATTCGGTGGCGGGAGGCGATGAGCGGGCGGTCGCCGGCGTGCGGTTCCGGGCGTGGGCGCCGCCGTCGGCACTGCACCCGATGATCGGAATCCACTCCCCCCTCGTCTTCGACGTCATCGACACGTGGAACCATCGTTCTATGGGCGGCTGCACCTACCACGTCGTGCACCCGGGAGGGCGCGCCTACGACGTGCTGCCCATCAACGCCAATGAGGCGGAGGCACGGCGTGCATCGCGCTTCTTCGCCGGTGGGCACAGCTCTGGTAAGGCGGACGTCATCTACCCGTCCGCGTCGGCCGAGCAGCTGTACACCTTGGACCTGCGCCGAGTGCGCTACACCGATTCGCGCGGCTCGCGCGGCGCACGGTAATCACCTCTCCGATGAGTTCTGGGCTCTTCGAGGCCTACGTCCGGCCACGGCTGGACGGCGCCGAGCGTTGGGACGAGATGGTCGACCAGACCCTCGGGGTCCGCGACGCGTGGCAGTCGGTCGGGGAGGCGCTCACCCCGCTTGACCCGAGCGGACTCAGCGCACAGGCGCGGGCGGTGTCCGACCTGCTGGCGGCCGAAGGCGTCACGTACCGGCCGTACGGCCGCGACAACGACCAGCCGTGGCAGGTCGATCCGGTACCGATGCTCGTCGACGAGACCGAGTGGGCACGGATCGAACCGGGCCTCATTCAGCGCACCGAACTGCTCGACCTCATCCTCACCGACCTCTACGGCCCTCGCCGCCTCATCACCGAGCGACTGCTGCCGCCGGAGATCGTCTACGGCCACAGCGGATTCGTCCGCGCGGTCGATCAGTTGCGCCTGCGATCCGCGCGGCAACTGTTCATGTCGGCCGCGGATCTGGTCCGCGGGCCGGACGGGCAGTGGCAGGTGGTCGCCGACCGCACGCAGGCACCATCGGGAACGGGCTACACCATGGCGGGTCGACGCGCGGTCTCGCGGACCCTTCCGGCGCTGTATCGCGACGCCCCGATCCGGCGCATCAGTCCCTTCTTCGAGGCGATGCGCGACTCGCTGCAGGACCTTGCCCCCGCTGCCTCGGACGTGCCTCGCGTCGTCCTGCTCACCTCTGGCGCGGCGAGCGAAACCGCCTTCGACCAGGCTTACCTGGCCTCGCTCCTCGGCGTGCCGCTCGTCGAGGGCTCCGATCTGTTGGTCGAGGACGGCCGGGTGTGGCAGCGATCCATCGGCCGACTCGCACCGGTCGACGTCATCCTGCGGCGAGTCGACGCCTGGTTCTGCGATCCGCTCGAACTGCGCCCGGATTCGCAGCTCGGTGTGCCGGGTCTGATCGAAGCGGCGCGACTGGGCGCGGTCTCCGTCGTGAACAGCCTCGGTTCGGGCGTGCTGGAGAACCCGGCTCTGTACCCGTACCTGCCCAAGCTCTCCGAGGCACTGCTCGACGAAGAGCTCGCGATCGACTCGGTGCCGACCTGGTGGTGCGGAGATCCGGTCGCGATGCGCCACGTCCTGGCGAACCTGCCGAGTCTCATCACGAAGCCGATCGCGCGCGATGTGATCGCGAACAGCCGGCTCGGCTGGGAGCTCTCCGGTGCGGAGCTTGATGAACTCGCTGCGCGTATCCAGCATGAACCGCACAACTGGGTGGCGCAGGCGGCGATCGAGGCGAGCGTGGCGCCGGCCGTCACCAGTCACGGCCTCGAGCCGCTGCCCATCAATCTGCGGTGCTTCGCCGTCGCCAGCGGCAACACCTACCGCGTGATGGCCGGCGGTATGTCCCGCGTCTCGCCGAACCCGAGCGCCCGTATCGTCCTGCCGCGTCAGGGTGCGGCGGTGAAGGACATCTGGGTGCTTTCCTCGGCGCCCACCGGGCCGATCGGCGAGGACGCGGCGCGGTTGCGGCACGGTCGCGTGGCGGCTGCGGTCTCGCCCCGTGTCGCCGAGACCCTGTTCTGGCTCGGGCGCTACGCCGAACGGGCTGAGGATGTCTCGCGGCTCATCGCGGTCGCGGACAACCTTGCCCGTGACGAGCACGCCGGGCGTGACGCCAACGTCATACGCGCCGGCTCCATCATGCTGAGCTCCGTCTTCCAGGTCTGCGCGCCGTGGCCCCCTCTCGCGGATGGCGCCGCCCCGACCGCCGATGCGCTCTTCAGCCTCGTCTCTGACCCGTCGCGGGTCGGCAGCCTCGCGCACGATCTGCGGCGGGTACGCGAGCTCGCGAACATCAGTCGCGATCAGCTCTCGATCGACACCTGGATCGCACTGCGGGACCTCGACGACGTGGTGGCGAGCATGAGCCATCCGGTGCGGATCGGGGCCGATCTGGGTCAGGCCATGACGCGGGTGCGTGCCGCCCTGATGGCGTTCGCAGGGCTGGCTGCCGAGTCGATGGTGCGTGACTCGGGCTGGCATTTCCTCGACGCCGGACGACGCATCGAGCGCTCGCTACAACTCTCCCGCCTGTTGGAGGCATGCCTCGTGCCCGCTCCCGCGCGCGGCGTGGCGGGGCTGGTGCAGGAGGCGGCCCTCACCGCAGCGGAGAGCATCATCACCCACCGCCGCCGCTACCCCGCCGGCTCGGGCGCCGACACCGTGCTGGAGTTACTGCTCATCGACCGGGGCAACCCACGCTCGCTCACCTTCCAGCTCGACCTGCTCGGACGCGACCTACGGCACATTCCGGAGCCGGTGGCCGACCACAACCCGTCGGCGGAGCAGCTCACCGCATTGATCGCGCGTGTCGACGGCCTCGATCCCGAGTCGCTTGGCCTGGTCACCGCAGGTGTGGGCGAGGAAGGACGGCGCCTCGCCCTTGAGGACGAACTGCTGCGCCTCGTCACGGACCTGCACGTGATCGCCGACTCGCTCCAGCACACCCACTTCCCGCATCAGGGTGCGCTGCGTCCCCTCGCCCAGCCCGTCCCGTTCGACGCGGTGATGTAGCCATGAGCGAACGTAGTGAGCTCATCAAAGAGCACGGTGCGATCGGAGCCTCGTCGGCGCCCGGAGCGAAGCGAGGACGTCGATGAGCGAGTTGCTGGGACCCGCGGAGTACGGGCCGGATGCGGAGCCGGGGGCGGCGGTGACGACCGCACGTGATTACCGGGTCGTACACGTCACGCGTTACACCTACTCCGACGACGTCAGCACGAGCTACGGTCGCGCCCACCTGCTGCCGCGCTCGACCGAGGGGCAAGCCGTCCTCGACTCCAATGTCGTCCTCACCCCTCCGGCCGATGAGTTCCGCAGCCACGTCGACTACTTCGGCAACACGTCCTCGTACTACACGGTCCGTACCTCGCACATCGAGCTCGAGGTGAGCGCGGTGAGCAACGTGCGGATCTGGCGCGAGCCGGCCTCACTCGCCGCGCTGAACGCGATGACGTGGGAGGTGGCACGTGATCAGATCGCCGACGACGTGACGATGCACGCCTACACGCTTCCCTCGCCGTTGGTACCGAGTCTGGATGAGCTCATCGCCTACGCCACGCCGAGCTTCGCCCCCGGACGTCCTCTCGGCGATGCACTGATGGAACTCGTCCACCGCATCTATACCGACTTCGCCTACGTCTCCGGGTCGACAACGGTGAAGACGCCGCTGACGGATGTCTTCGCGCAGAGGCGGGGTGTCTGCCAGGACTTCGCGCATGTCGCGATCGCCTGCCTGCGCTCGGTGGGACTGCCGACTCGTTACGTCAGCGGCTATCTCGAGACGACGCCGCCGCCCGGGATGCCGAAACTGCAGGGCGCCGACCAGTCGCATGCGTGGGCCGCGGTGCGGATCCCGGGGCTGGAGTGGGTCGACATCGACCCCACCAACGACCAGTTCGTCGACAACCGCTACATCACCACGGCCTGGGGACGCGACTACTCCGACGTGCCGCCGCTGAAGGGCGTCATCCTCACCGACGCCAAGGACTCCACCCTGGAAGTCAGCGTCGACGTCTTTCGGGTGAACTGACCTCAGCTGACGAGGCTTGCTGCGGCGTGACTGGCGAGGTCGAGGATCGGCTGGGGGTAGACGCCGAGGCCGACCGTGACGACCACGCCGATGGTCAGCGCGGCGGCAGTCGCCCAGCCCGGGATCGCGACGGTGGGCGCGTTCTCCGGCGGCTCCGCGAAGTACATCATCACCACGATGCGCAGGTAGTAGAACGCGGCGACCGCCGAGAAGAGCAGTGCCACGACGACCAACGGTCCCGCGGTGTGCCAGGCGGCCTTGAAGACCTCGAACTTTCCGATGAAGCCCGAGGTGAGCGGGATGCCCGCCATCGACAGCAGCATCAGTGTCATCAGCGCGGCGAGGCCGGGGCTCTTGCGTGCCAGTCCCGACCACTGTGACAGTCGGGTCGCCTCACCGTCCGCGTCACGGACGAGTGTCAGCAGTCCGAAGGCAGCGAGCGTGGTGAAGCCGTAGGTGAGGACGTAGAAGAGGACGCTCGCGGACGCTTCCTGGGTGACCGTCACCAGCGCGACCAGGATGAAGCCGGCGTGTGCGATCGAGGAGTACGCGAAGACGCGCTTCACGTCGGTCTGGGTAACGCCCCAGATCGCACCCACCACCATGGAGGCGATCGCCACCGACCAGATGACCGGTCGCCAGTCCCAGGTCTCGCCGAAGAAGGCAACGAAGAGGACACGCAGCAGCGCGCCGAAGGCAGCCACCTTGGTACACGCAGCCATGAAGCCGGCGACGGGAGTCGGCGCACCCTGGTAGACGTCCGGCGTCCAGCTGTGGAACGGTGCCACGCTCGCCTTGAAGAGCAGGCCGACGAGCAGCAGTGCCAGGCCCAGGTAGAGCAGGATGTCCGGCCGACTCGAGGTGCGGGTCGCCTTGGCGATCCCCGGCAGGTCGACCGTGTTCGCGTAGCCGTAGATGAGCGCCAGCCCGTAGAGGAAGAACGCGGAGGAGAAGGCGCCGAGCAGGAAGTACTTCAACGAGGCTTCCTGAGACATGAGGCGCCGGCGACGAGCCATGCCCGCCATCAGGTACAGCGGCAGCGAGAGCACCTCGAGAGCCACGAACATGACGATGAGGTTGTTCGAAACGGGGAAGATGAGCATTCCGGCGACGGCGAAGAGCAGCAATGGGAAGATCTCGGTCTGGATGCGGTCGGTCCGCGAAAGGCGCTGGTCCTCCGGGGAGCCGACAACCGCAGAGGCGGAGGCGACGATCGAACTCGTCTCGACGCTCCGCTCGGCGAGCAGCAGCGTCGCCACGATCGCCAGCGCGAGGATGGTTCCCTGCAGGAACAGGCCGGTGCCGTCGATCGCAATCGCGCCGGCGAATGGCGTCGAGCTTCCGGCGCCAGGCAGCGGTGTCGCGACGTGGGTGCCGTGCAGCAGCGCGACCGTGATGAGTGCGGCCGCAAGGCCGAGCACCGTGATGGCGAGCTGCGCGACGAACCGCTCACGACGCGGGACGAGCGCCTCGACGAGGACACCGAGCAGCGCGGCGCCGATCACGATGAAGATCGGGGCGAGTGCGTGGTAGGCGACGTGTGGCGTCGGGATGGTCTGGGTCGTCGCGGCAAGCTGGGCCGACAGGACTCCGGCTGTCACTTCACTCCTCCGGCCACATTCTGAAGATCGGGGCTGAGCTTCGGCGCCGGGTCCGTCTTATGGACGTCCGACAGCGTGTCCTTCACCGCGGGGTTGATCACGTTGAGCACCGGCTTCGGATAGACGCCCAGGAAGACGATCAGGACGATCAGCGGAGCGACCGCGAAGATCTCGCGGAGGTTGACGTCCTTGAACTTCATCACCTTCTCGCTCACCGTGCCCTGGAACGTCCTCTGGTAGAGGTACAGGACGTAGATCGCGGCGAGGACGATGCCCGTGGTGGCGACGATCGCCAAGCCCTTGTGGCGGGTGAAGGTGCCGACCAGCACGAGGAACTCGCTGATGAAGGTGCTCATGCCGGGCAGCGCCAGGGCGGAGAGACCTGCGAGCAGGAACAGCCCCGAGAGCACCGGGGTCACCTTCGCGGCACCGCCGTAGTCATCGACGTTGCGGCTCTTGCCGCGGCTGATGAGCAGGCCGACGACGAGGAAGACGGCTCCGGTCGAGAGGCCGTGATTCACCATGTAGAGCACGGCACCGCTGCCGCCCTGCGTGGTGAAGGCGAAGATGCCGAGGCCGATGAAGCCGAAGTGGGCCACCGACGTATAGGAGACCAGGCGTTTCATATCGCGCTGACCGATCGCCAAGAACGCCGCATAGAGCACGCCGATCACCGACAGGATCATCACCGTCGGGGCGAAGTAGCGCGATGCCGCGGGGAACAACGGCAGGCAGTAGCGCAGGAAGCCGAAGGTGCCGACCTTGTCGAGGACGCCGACGAGCAGCGCAGCCCCTCCGGCAGGTGCCTCGGCTCCGGCATCGGGCAGCCAGGTGTGGAACGGAACCAGCGGCGCCTTGATCGCGAAGGCGACGAAGAAGCCGAGGAAGAGCCACTTCTGCGTGGTGTTGTCCGGCACCTTGCCGATGAGGTCGGTGATCGCGAAGCTGCTGGACCCCGTCGTGATGTAGAGGCCGATCACCGAGGCGAGCATCAGCAGGCCGCCGAGCAGCGAGTAGAGGAAGAACTTCACCGCCGCGTACTGCCGCTTCGGTCCGCCGAAGGCGCCGATGATGAAGTACATCGGCACGAGCATCGCTTCGAAGAAGACGTAGAAGAGGAAGACGTCCGTGGCGGCGAAGACGCCGATCATGAAGAACTCGAGCAGCAGGATCAGCCCGAAGAAGGTGGCCGGGTTGCGCTTGCGCGTCACCGTGCCCGGCGCCTCTTCGGCTCCTTCCTCGGTGTCGAAACTGTTCCACGACGCGAGGATCACCGCCGGCACCAGGACGACGGACATGCCGATGAGGACGAGCGCGATGCCGTCGACGCCGAAGGCCAGGTGCACACCGAGCGCCTTGATCCAGGTCCAGCTTCCCTCGAACTGGAAGCGCTTGGCATGGGTACCCGTATCGAAGGCGATGCCGATGACGAGGGTGTAGACGACGACCGCAAGCGAAAGCGTCAGTGAGATCCACTTGGCGAGGCGCGCGCGCTCCTTGAGACCGAAGACGACCAGCGACCCTAGCAGCGGGATCAGCAGAAGGATGATCAGCGCGACATTGTGCTCGGTTGTCACGCTTCACCTCCCACAACTACCAGCATCCCTGCGCGGCGCTGGGGGTGCTCCCGCCAATGGGGGCGTAGCCGACAGGGGAGAGCGTTTACTCCGGTTGTCACTGGTACCTCACTGCCAGCAGGACGATCACGACGGCGACCGAGCCGGCGAGGATCGAGAGCGCGTAGCTCCGGACGAAACCTGTCTGCGTTCGCTTGAGCCTTGCGGAACTTCCACCGAGGGCCGCGGCGAATCCGTTCACAGCGCCGTCGACTCCCCGGTTGTCGAAGTAGACCAGGGCGCGAGTGAGCCACTGTCCCGGACGCATGAGGACGGCCTCGTTGAAGGCATCGGACCAGAGCAGCTTGCGCGATGCGGTGGTGACCACCGAAACCCCGACCGGCTGCACGGCCGGCACCGGCTTCTTGGCGAAGATGAGGTAGGCGATGCCGACACCGATCGCCACCACGACGAGCGTGATGATCGACAGCAATGTCGCGTTGATCGTCGAGGACCGTACTTCCTCCGCTGCCCCGCTACCACCGAGGGAGGGCTCAAGCCAGTGCTTCACACCGCCCTTGACGACGAGCAGGTAACCACCGACGAGGGAGAGGACCGCGAGGGCGACCATCGGCCACTTCATCGCGGCCGGCGCCTCGTGCGGGTGCACATCATCCTCCCAGCGGCGTTCACCGTGGAAGGTCATGATCAGCGCGCGGGACATGTAGAACGAGGTGAGCCCGGCTCCGACGAGAGTCACGAGGCCGAGGATCCAGCCCGAGGTGCCGCCCTTGTCGAAGGCCGCCTCGATGATCTTGTCCTTCGTCCAGAAACCGGTGGCGAGCGGAAAGCCGATGATCGCGAGGAAGCCGCAGAGGAAGACGCCGTAGGTGTACGGCATCACCTTCGCCAAGCCGCCGAATCTCCGCATGTCGATGCGGTCGTTCATCGCGTGCATCACCGAACCGGCCGACAGGAACAGCGCGGCCTTGAAGAAGCCGTGACCGACCAGGTGGATGAGGGCCAACGCGTAGACGCCCGGGCCGAGTCCCACTGCGAGGAACATGTAGCCGATCTGGCTCACCGTCGAGTAGGCGAGCACCTTCTTGAGGTCGTCCTGGCCGCAGCCGCAGATACAGCCGTAGAGCAGCGTGATCGCACCGATGATCGTCACTACCGTCTGCGTCGCCTGCGAGGAATCGAAGATCACGGCCGAGCGGGCGATGAGATAGACGCCGGCGGTGACCATCGTCGCGGCGTGGATGAGGGCCGAGACCGGGGTCGGACCCGCCATCGCGTCCGGCAGCCAGCTCTGCAGCGGGAACTGACCCGACTTGCCACAGGCGCCGAGCAACAGCATCAGGCCGATGGCGGCGGCCACGCCCTTGCTGTAGTTGTTGGGGCCGAAGAGCAGGTGTGCGTAGTCGGTGCGACCGAAGTAGGCGAACATCAGCATGATCGCGACCGACAGGCCGACGTCACCGACCCGGTTCGCATAGAAGGCCTTGTTACCGGCGGTCGCTGCCTCGTCGCGGTTCCGGTAGAAGGAGATCAGCAGGTAGGACGCGACACCGACGCCCTCCCAGCCGACGTAGAGCAGCAGGTAGCTGTTCGCCAGTACCAGCAGCAACATCGAGGCGATGAAGAAGTTGAAGTAGCCGAAGAAGCGGCGGCGTCCCGGGTCGTGCGCCATGTAGCCGGTGGCGTAGATGTGGATCAGTGATCCGACACCGGTAATCAGCAGGACGAAGAGCAGTGAGAGCGGGTCAATGAGCAGCCCGGCTTCGACGTGGAACCCGCCGACGGGGAGCCAGTCGTAGAGGTTGAGGTTGATCTCGCGGTTGCTCTGCCCCTTCACGTCGAAGAAGAGGATGACCGCGTAGACGAAGAGCGCGACCGGGACGACGGCTCCGAGCAGGTGTCCCCACTTGTCCGCGAAGCGTCCCATCGTCAACAGGACGAGTGCGGAGAGCAGCGGCAGGGCGATGAGGAGCCACGCCGCCGACTGGATGCCGCTAGCGGCGATCAAGGTTGTAGTCATCGCCTTCCCTAGTACTTCAGGAGGTTGGCGTCGTCAACGGACGCCGACCGCCTGGTTCGGAAGATGGACATGATGATCGCGAGGCCGACCACGACCTCCGCAGCTGCGACAGTCATGACGAAGAACGCCATGATCTGCCCGTCGAGGCCGCCGTTCATACGCGAGAACGTGATCAGTGTGAGGTTCACGGCGTTGAGCATGAGTTCCACGCACATGAAGACGACGATCGCGTTGCGGCGCACGAGCACGCCCACTGCGCCGATGGCGAAGAGCGCAGCGCTCAGCACCAAGTAGTAGGTGGGGTTCACCGCTGTTCCTCCCCGTGGATCGAGATGCCGGGCGGCAGCGGACGCTCGCCACCAGGCGTGGCGGCGAGCACCGACTCGTGCGAGACCGAGCCGTCGGGCAGCAGCGCCGGGGTGCCGATCGCGTTGCCCGAGGCGAGCACACCCGGTCCGGGCAGCGGCTGCGGGCGGCCGGAACGGATGCGCTCTCGGGCCAGGCTCTTCTGCGTCGGCTTCGGCTCCTCACGCTCGTGGTGCGCGAGCACCATCGCGCCGACCGCGGCGATGATCAGCAGCGCCGAGGTGAGTTCGAAGGCGAAGAGGTAGTGGGTGAAGAGGAGGTTGGCGATTGAATTGACGTTGTCGCCCTTGGAGTTCGGCGTGTCGAGATCGACGGCCTTCGTGTCGTTCAGCGCATGGCCGATGGTGAGGGCGACCAGCACGGCGAACCCGATGCCGAAGAGCGCCGCGGCCCAGCGCTGACCGCGCAGCGTCTCGACGATCGAGTCGGAGGAGTCACGTCCTACGAGCATGAGGACGAAGAGGAAGAGCACCATGATCGCGCCCGTGTAGACGATGATCTGCACCAGACCGATGAACGGCCCCTGCTCGATGAGGTAGAAGACGCCGAGGCTCATCATCGTGGCGACGAGCGAGAGCGCCGAGTGCACCGCGTTGCGCAGCAGCACCATGCCGATGGCACCCGCGAGGGCTACCGGGCCAAGGATCCAGAACGCGATAGCCTCACCGAGAGGCACATGGTTGTGGATCAGTTCTCCGGACGCCAGCAAAACTGCGGAACTCATCGCTTCCCCCCGCAAGACGGCAACGCGACGCGGGGACGGAGCGAAGCCAGACGGTCTTCAGTGAGGCTCATGAAGAGTGCAGACCTCCGACCTGGTGGGCGTGACCGGTGATCGGCATGCCCGCGACGTTCGCCGTGCTCTGCGGCTCGCCCTGCTGCAACGGTGCCTGCGACTCGACCGTGTAGTACGCCTTGTCGTCATCACCGAGGCGCATCGCGTGTGGTGGCGCCTCCATGCCGGGCAGCAGCGGAGCCATGAGCTGCTCCTTGGTGTAGATAAGCTCTTGCCGGTTGTCTAGCGCGAGCTCGTACTGGTTGCTCATCGTCAGCGAGCGCGTCGGGCAGGCCTCGACGCAGAGTCCGCAGAAGATACAGCGCAGGTAGTTGATCTGATAGACCTTGCCGTACCGCTCACCGGGCGAGTAACGCTCGTCCTCGGTGTTGTCGCCACCCTCGACGTAGATCGCGTCGGCCGGGCAGGCCCACGCGCAGAGCTCGCAGCCCACGCACTTCTCCAGCCCGTCGGGGTGACGGTTCAGGACGTGGCGGCCGTGGTAACGCGGAGCGGTCGGAAAGACTTCGAACGGGTACTGCTCGGTGTAGACGTGCTTGAACATCTGAGCGAACGTCAGGCCGAAGCCTTTCGCGAAGCCGAGGAGCGTGCCGGCCGGTTCAGCGGTCGAACCGGCGATCTCCTGTGCCGAAGCCCTCTTGACGGGCAGCTGGTCAGACATCGGTCTCTCCAACGGAATCGGACGACGGCAACCCTGGCTGTGCAGCCACTGCCGCCGCGACAAGCGGCTTCGCCTTCGGGACGACGAGGTCCAGCGGCGGGATCGGGAAGGTCGGCGGCTGCGCAGCGGCGGCCTCGTCCTCTTCGAGTCTCGCGCGTTGACGCTTGGCGGTGTTGTTCTCCCAGATCGTCAACACCGGCACGACTACCACGAGCAGGACGATCGCCAGTGGCAGGGTCGTCGCCTTCCAGCTCTCCCAGCCGCGGTCGCGGAGCACGCGGATGGCGGTGATGGCCAGGATCCAAACGAGGTTGATCGGGATCAGGATCTTCCAGCCGAGGTGCATGAACTGGTCATAGCGCATGCGTGGCAGCGTGCCGCGCAGCCAGACGAAGGCGAAGAGGCAGAGGACGACCTTGATGACGAACCAAAGCATCGGGTACCAGCCGGAGTTGGCACCGTGCCAGAGCGAGATCGGCACCGGCGCGCGCCAGCCGCCGAGGAACAGCGTGGTGGCGAGAGCCGAGACGGTGACCATGTTGATGTACTCGGCGAGGAAGAACATCGCGAACTTCATCGAGGAGTACTCGGTGTGGAAGCCACCGACGAGCTCGGACTCTGCCTCGGGAAGATCGAAGGGGGCGCGGTTCGTCTCACCGACCACCGAGACCGCGTAGATGCAGAACGAGACGAAGAGCGGGATGACGTTCCACAGCTTGTGCTGTGATCCGACGATCTGCGAGGTCGACATCGAGCTGGAGAAGAGGAAGACCGCCATCATCGACAGACCCATCGCGATCTCATACGAGATCACCTGGGCGGCCGAACGCAGGCCACCGAGCAGCGGATAGGTCGAGCCCGAGGCCCAGCCGGCGAGGATGATGCCGTAGACGCCGAGAGCGGAGCAGGCGAAGACGATGAGCGTGCCGACCGGGAGGTCCGCGAGCTGCAGCGGCGTCTCGTGCCCGAACATCGACACGGTCGGGCCGAATGGGATCACCGAGAACGCGACGAAGGCCGGCGTGGCCGAGAGGATCGGGGCCAGCCAATACACCGGCTTGTCCGCCAGCAACGGGATGATCTCTTCCTTGAAGGTGAGCTTCATACCGTCTGCGAGCGACTGCAGGATGCCCCAGGGGCCGGTACGGTTTGGGCCGATGCGGTTCTGCATGCGGCCGACGACCTTGCGTTCGAAGACGATCGTGAAGAGGGTCATCACGACGAGGAAGACGAAGACCCCGAGCGCCTTGATGAGCTCGATCCAGAACGGCTGGTCGCCGAAACCGGGCAGGTTCTGAACAGCGCTCATCGACGTCCCCCCGCGCTGAGCGAGACGAGATCGCCACTGGACCCGGCGAGCTTCTCGCGGACGTTGGCACCGACCGCATTCGTCGGCAGCCAGACGACTCCGTCGGCGATCTCACCGATGACGAGCGGGGCGGTGATCGAGCCACGATCACTACTCACCGTCACGACACCACCCTCGGCGAGGCTCGCAGCCGCGGCGGTCGCGGCGCTCACCACTGCGCGCAGTGGCTTCGCGGTGTCGGCAAGGTGTTGGTCGCCGTCCTGCAGGCGACCGCCGTCGAGGAGTTCAGGCCAGGTCGCAAGGAGGACGTACCCCTCGGGTGCGGCAACAGACGTTCCTCCGTTGAGCTCCCCGCCGGTCGCGGGTGCAGGGAGTGTCAGCAGCTCAGCTCGGATCTGCTCGACCGTGCGAGTGCCGAGGACGACGTCGAGCTCGTCGGCGAGGGCGTCGAGCACCTGAGCGTCCGACATCGCCGAGGATGTGAGCGTCGCTTCGAACGGACGGCGACGGCCCTCCCAGGTGACGAAACGGCCGGCCTTCTCCGCGACGGGAGCCACTGGCAGGACGACATCGGCCTTCGCGGTGACGGCGCTCGTACGGACCTCGAGGCTGACGACGAACGAGGCCCTTTCGAGTGCCGCCAGTGCGAGAGCCGGATCGGCAGTGTCGGCCGGGTCGACCCCGCCGACGAGGAGTCCGCCCAGCGTGCCCTCGGCGGCCGCAGCCCAGATGGCGTCGGCGTCCTTGCCGCCGGCACCGGGCAAGGCGCCCGCCGCGATCGCACCGAGTTCGCCGGCACGACGCGGGATCCAGGCGAGCTTGGCACCGGTCTGATCGGCGATTGCCGCTGCCGCCGCGTAGGCGCCCCCCGCACGCTCACCGAGGAGGATGAGAGCACCGGGCTGGCTCAACGCCTTCGTCACTTCGGAGTCGAGGGCGGCAAGAGCGTCGGCCTCATAGGTCGGCACGGTCTGCAGCAGGGTGCCGTTGAGCTTCACGAGACCGTTGCTCGCCAGCGGCGCGATCGAGAAGACCTTCGTCCTGCCCTTGCGGGCGGACTTGTACAGGCGGAGGAAGACGATCGGCGATTCCTCCTCCGGCTCGAGGGCAACCAGCAGCACGGCCGGTGCCGTCTCCAGGGAGGTGAAAGAGACATGATCCGGGCTCACCCCGGCGACACGGGCCTTGAGGAACTCCGTCTCACCCGCGCCGATCGGACGGGAGCGGTAGTCGATGTCCTCAGTACCCAGCGCGCTACGCGCGAACTTGGCGTAGGCGTAGGCGTCCTCTTCGGTGATGCGACCACCGGGCAGGACGCCGACCGAGCCGGACGCCTTGAGACCGGCGGCGGCCTTCTCCAGCGCCTCGGGCCAGCTTGTCTCGACGAGTTCGCCGGATTCGTTGCGGACGAGCGGAACGGTGAGACGGTCGGCCTGGGTCGCGTACTTGAACGCCCAGCGACCCTTGTCGCAGTTCCACTCTTCGTTCACCTGCGGGTCCTCGCCTGCCTGCCGGCGAGTGACCTTGCCGCGGCGGAAGTCCGAGCGCTGCGCACAACCCGAGGAGCAGTGCTCGCAGACCGAGTCGGCCGAACGCAGGTCGAACGGGCGGGCGTGGAAGCGGTAGGAGGCACCGGTGAGCGCACCGACCGGGCAGATCTGCACGGTGTTGCCGGAGTAGTAGCTCTGGAAGGGCTGCTCCTCTGAGGTCCCGACCTGCTGCTGCGCGCCACGCTCGAGCAGCGAGATGAACGGGTCGCCGGCGATCTCCTCGCTGAACCGGGTGCAGCGCTGGCAGAGGACGCAGCGCTCACGGTCGAGCAGGACGTTCTCGCTCACCGCGATCGGCTTGGGGAAGGTGCGCTTCTCTTCGACGAAGCGGCTCTCGGCGCGGCCGTTGCTCATGGCCTGGTTCTGCAGCGGGCACTCGCCGCCCTTGTCGCAGACCGGGCAGTCGAGCGGGTGGTTGATGAGCAGCAGCTCCATCACGCCCTGCTGCGCCTTGTCGGCGACGGGCGAGGTGTACTGCGTCTTGATGACCATGCCGGGCATCACGGTGGTGGTGCAGGACGCCGCCGGCTTCGGCATGCCGCGGCCGTTGCCCATGTCGGTGACCTCGACGAGGCACTGGCGGCAGGCACCGGCCGGCTCGAGCAGCGGGTGATCGCAGAAGCGCGGGATCTGAATGCCGATCTGCTCGGCCGCACGGATCAGCAGGGTGCCCGGCGGCACCGAGACCTCGATCCCGTCGATGGTGACGGTGACGAGGTCTTCCTTGTTCTCGACAGCTGTCATGGTCAGTGAGCTCCTGCCAGAACGCGCGCGCCCGGGTACGGACAGCCATGGTTCTCCACGTGCCGCACGTACTCGTCGCGGAAGTACTTGATGGAACTGGTCACCGGGCTGGTGGCACCGTCGCCAAGAGCGCAGAAGGAGCGGCCGAGGATGTTGTCGGAGAGGTCGAGCAGCGTCTCGACGTCCTCGATCGTCGCCGTGCCGTTCTCAAGACGCTCGTAGATGCCGACGTACCAGTAGGTGCCCTCGCGGCATGGCGTGCATTTGCCGCACGACTCGTGCTTGTAGAACTCGACCCACTTCTTCGTGGCACGGACGACACAGTCGTCCTCGTCGAAGATCATCACGGCAGAGGTGCCGTTCATCGAGCCGACCTTCACGACACTGTCGAAGTCGAGCGGCAGGTCGAGGTGCTCCGGGGTGAGCATCGGCGTGGAGGAGCCGCCCGGGGTGAAGAACTTCATCTCCTTGCCGCGGCTCATGCCGCCGGCGAGGTCGATGAGTTCACGCAGCGTGGTGCCCATCGGCGCCTCGTACTGGCCGGGGTTCTTGACACGCCCCGACAGCGAGTAGATCGACGTGCCGGGCGAGCCCTCCGGCCCCAGCGCCTTGAACCAGTCGGCACCGCCGAGGACGATGTACGGCACGCTCGCCAGTGTGCCGACGTTGTTGACGGTGGTCGGTTTGTCGTAGAGACCGTTGGTCGCGGGGAACGGCGGCTTGAGGCGGGGCTGTCCGCGGCGTCCTTCGAGCGAGTCGAGCAGCGCCGTCTCTTCACCGCAGATGTAGGCGCCGGCGCCGCCGTGCACCACGATCTCGCAGTCGAAGCCCGTGCCGAGGATGTTGGTGCCGAGGTAGCCCCTCGCCTTCGCCTGCTGCACGGCGGCGGTGACGCGGCGGATCGCGTGGATCGCCTCGCCACGGATGTAGACGAACGCCTGCGAGGCACGGATCGCGTAGCAGGCGATGATGATGCCTTCGATCATCGAGTGCGGATCGTTCATCATCAGCGGCAGGTCGCGGCAGGTACCGGGCTCGCCCTCGTCCGCGTTCACCACGACGTAGCGCTGGCCGCGCTCGACACCTCTGGGCTCGGCGACGAAGGACCACTTAAGGCCGGTGGGGAAACCGGCGCCGCCGCGACCGCGGAGGTTGGAGTCCTTCACCATCGTGATGAGGTCGTCGGGCTGCAGGGTGAGCGCCTTCTTCAGGCCCGCGTAGCCGTTGAGCTTCTCGTAGTTCTCGATCAGCCACGGCTTCTCGGTGCCGAATCGCTGCGTGAGGACAGGAGTAAGCGGCATGTCAGGCCCCCTCTCCATAGGACGGGGCGCTCTCGCCGCGGTCGGCGGCGAGCTTCACGCCCGCGAGACCGGGGGTTCCGATGCTCGGCGCATCGGGGGCGGCGGTCTGCTCGTCGAAGAAGCCGGCGATCTGCCGCTCGATCTGCTTGAAGGTGCAGAGCGGGGCGCCCCGGGTCGGCGTCGGCTTGGCGCCGTTGCGCAGCTCGGTGGTGATCGCCTTGGCGCTCTCGACGGTCTGGTTGTCGAAGAACTCATAGTTGACGGTGAGGACGGGGGCGTAGTCACAGGCCGCGAGGCACTCGGCATGCTCCAGCGTGACCGTGCCGTCCCCGGTCGTCTCTCCCCCGGCGGCTACACCGAGGTGCTCGCGCAGCGCCGCGTAGATGTCGTCGCCGCCGAGCATGCCGCAGAGCGTGTTCGTGCAGACGCTCACGAGGTAGTCGCCGGTCGGGTTCTTCTTGTACATCGTGTAGAACGTCGCCACCGCCGCTACCTGGGCCTTGGTGATGTTGAGCTGATCGGCGCAGAAGGCGATGCCATCGGGCGAGACCTGGCCCTGCACGGACTGCACCAGGTGCAGCATCGGCAGCAGCGCGGAGCGTGCACCGCCCTCGGGGTAGCGGGCGATGATCGCCCGGGCATCGGCGACCGTGCTCACGTCGAAGACCGACGGGTCACCCGGCCGGTCGAGCTGGATGACCGACGTGCGGAAGTTCGCCGGCTCCGCGTCGAAAACCTGTTCTTCGCTCATCAGCGGTCACACCCACCCATCACGGGGTCGATCGAAGCAACAGCGGCGATGACGTCGGCGATCATTCCGCCGATCGACATCAGGGCCGTGCCCTGCAAGTTCACGAAGCTGGGTTCGCGGAAGTGCACCCGATACGGGCGGGTGCCGCCGTCGCTGACGACGTGCGCACCGAGCTCGCCACGGGGCGACTCGACGGCCTGGTAGACCTGCCCCGGCGGAACCCGGAAACCTTCGGTCACCAGCTTGAAGTGGTGGATCAGCGACTCCATCGAGGTCGCCATGATCTTCTGCACGTGCTCAAGTGAGTTGCCCATGCCGTCCGGGCCGACGGAGAGCTTCGCCGGCCACGCGATCTTCGGGTCGTCCACGACCACCGGGCCGGGCGCGAGGCGGTCGAGCACCTGCTCGACGATCTTCAGCGACTCCCACATCTCAGCAACTCGGACGATGTAGCGCGACCAGCTGTCGCCGCGGTCATCGGTGGGAACCTCGAAGTCGAACTCCTCGTAGCCGAGGTACGGGTCGGTCTTGCGCAGGTCCCACGGCAGGCCGGCCGCACGCAACAGCGGGCCCGTGATTCCGAGCGAGAGGCAGCCCTCGACGCCGATCCAGCCGACGTCCTTCAGCCGACTCACCCAGATCGTCTGACCGGTGAGCAGCTTGTTGACACCCTGGAGTTCCTTGCGGGTCTCCTTGATCCAGTCACGGATCTTGGGCTCGTAGCCCTCGGGCAGATCGTTGGCGAGACCACCGACGCGGACGTAGGAGTTGTTCATCCGCAGACCGGTGATGAGTTCGAAGACGTCCAGGCAGCGCTCGCGGGCGCGGAAGCCGTTGGTCATCGCGGTGAGGGCGCCGATCTCCATACCGCCGGTGGCCAGGGCGACCCAGTGCGAGGAGATGCGGTTGATCTCCATCATCATGATGCGGATCAGGCGGGCCCGCTCGGGTACCTCGACGCCGAGCAGTCGCTCAGTGGCCAGCGCGTACGCCGTCTCGCTGAACATCGGCGCGAGGTAGTCGGCACGGGTGAGGAACGTGGTCGCCTGCGTCCAGTTGCGGAACTCGACGTTCTTCTCGATACCCGTGTGCAGGTAGCCGATGACGCAGCGGGCGTCGGTGACCGTCTCACCCTCGAGTTCGAGGACGATGCGGAGCACGCCATGGGTGGACGGGTGCTGGGGACCGAGGTTGAGGACGATGCGCTCGTCGCCGGCGTCGGCAATGGCGCCGGAGACGGCTTCCCAGTCACCGCCGGTGAGGTTGTAGACCCGTCCTTCGGTGGTTTCGCGTGACGGTGCGAACGCGTCGGTCATCGGCTGTACCTCCCGCTCTTCGCCCGAGAGCTCATCGGTAGGCCCTCCGCTGGTCGGGAGGCGGAATGGTGGCGCCCTTGTATTCGACGGCGATGCCGCCGAGCGGGTAGTCCTTGCGCTGCGGGTGACCGTCCCAGTCGTCAGGCATGAGGATGCGGGTCAGCGCGGGGTGCCCGTCGAAGACGATGCCGAAGAGGTCGAAGGTCTCCCGCTCCTGCCAGTCCGCCGTCGGGTACAGCCCGACGACCGAGGGGATGTGCGGGTCGGCGACGCTCGCTGCGACTTCGAGGCGGAGCCTGCGCCGATAGGTCATCGAGCGCAGCTCGTACACCGCATGGAGGCGCTTGCTCTCCGGGTTGCTCGGGTCGAGGTAGTCGACGCCCGCGACGCTGGAGAGCAGTTCGAAGCGGAGGTTGGGGTCGTTGCGCAGCGCTGCGGCGACGCCCAGCAGATGCTCGCGCTCGAGGTGCAATGTCAGCTCGCCGCGGTCGACGATCGTGCGGATGACCGCCTCGCCGAGCTGCGGATAGGCGATTGCGAGCGTGTCGACGAGTTCGTCGAAGTAGCCGCCATACGGACGCTCCGCCTCGGGGGCGACCCATGGCTCCCGGACCAGGCCGCCGAAGCCGGAGGTGTCACCGCTGCCGCTGACTCCGAAGAGCCCGTGCCGTTCGGTGCCGAACGTCGACTCGTCCTCGCCGCTGCTTTCGCCGCTGTTCTCGCCACCGGGGCGCTGGATCCCGGTCATTTCGCGTACTTGATGCTCGAGGGGACGAGTTCGACCTGCTGATCAGCGAGCTTCGCCGCGCGCTTCGGGCCGAGGGGCTCGTGCATGATCTTGTGGTGCAGCTTGAGGATCGCGTCGATGAGCATCTCCGGACGCGGCGGGCAGCCGGGTAGGTACATGTCGACCGGCACGATGTGGTCGACGCCCTGCACAACGGCGTAGTTGTTGAACATGCCGCCGGAGCTGGCGCAGACGCCCATCGCGAGCACCCACTTCGGGTCGGCCATCTGGTCATAGATCTGCCGCACGACGGGAGCCATCTTCTGCGTGACCCGGCCGGCGACAATCATCAGGTCAGCCTGGCGCGGCGAAGGACGGAAGACCTCCATACCGAAGCGGGCGGAGTCGAAGCGGGGCGCGCCGAAGGTCATCATCTCGATCGCACAGCAGGCAAGGCCGAAGGTCACCGGCCACAGCGAGGACTTGCGCATGTAGTTGACCAGCTTCTCGACGCTGACCAGCAGGATGCCGTCAGGGAGTTTCTCTTCGAGGCCCATTGGCTATCAGTCCCAATCCAGTCCGCCGCGACGCCAGACGTAGGCGTAGGCGACGAAGACCGTGATGATGAACAGGAAGATCTCGACCAGTCCGAAGAGGCCGAGCGCCTTGTTCGCGACGGCGTACGGGTACAAGAAGATGATCTCGATGTCGAAGACGATGAAGAGCATCGCCGTCAGGAAGTACTTGATGGGGAAGCGGTTGGGGCCGAGCGGCTGCGGAGTCGGCTCGATACCGCACTCGTAGAAGTCGAGCTTGGCCTTGTTGTAGCGGCGCGGGCCGGTGATCGTCGCGATCACGACCGAGACCGCGGCGAACCCGAATCCCAAGATGAAGAGCAGCAGGATCGGAAGGTAAGGGGCAAGCATCTAGGAGTGCGCTCCCTTCGTATTCTCGGCGATCGGGCCGTTACTGGCGACTGAGGCGAGCGGCGAGGGCGCAAGCGCTCTCGGCCGAGCCGATTGAGCCTGACGCCTCCAAAGAGGCGTACAGCCAGAGGTTAGTGGGTGGCCGGGCAGGGCAATTTGCTTAGGCATGCCTAACACTGAATGCATCGCGATGCTCGCTTCACTCTCAACCGACTGCAGGGGTAATTCGGGTGAGGATGTTGATAACCCTGTCAGACATATCGGCCCCCGCGGTCCCGGCCGGGTCAGAGAGGTTGGCGAGCAGCTTGAGGACGAACCGCATCAGCGCGGGGTGCGGCAGTCCGTGCCTGGTGCAGGCCTGCATCACCTTCGGGTTGCCGATGAGCTTCACGAAGGCGCCACCGAGCCGGTAGTAGGCGCCCCACTCCTGCTGCATGCGCTGCGGATAAGCGGCAAGCGCCTTCTCGCGGGGCGCGCCCTCGGGACGGCCGAGCGCCCGCACCACCGCCTCGGCGGCGAACTTGCCGGATTCCATCGCGTACGGGATGCCCTCGCCGTTGAAGGGGTTCACCGTGCCGCCCGAGTCACCGACGAGGACGAGGCCGCGGGCATAGTGCGGAGTCCGGTTGAAGCCCATGGGCAGGGCAGCGCCGCCGGTCTTGCCGACTGCGTTCCCCTCCCGCAAACCCCACTCCTCGGGAGTGTTGTCGAGCCAGCGGGTGAGCATGCCGCGGTAGTCGGTCTTCTGAAAGCCCGCGCTCGAGTTGAGGACGCCGAGGCCCGCGTTCACAGTGCCGTCGCCCATGCCGAAGATCCAGCCGTAGCCGGGGAGCAGATCGGACTCGTTGGGCCTGCCGTCCCAGAGCTCAAGCCACGACTCGAGGTAGTCGTCGTGGGTCTTGGGGCTTGTGTAGTAGCGCCGCACCGCCACACCGAGGGGGCGCTTCTCGTTGCGGTGCACGCCGAGGAACTGCGCCAGCTTGCCGCTCACTCCCTCGGCCGCGACGACAACCGGGGCGGTGTAGCTGACCGGCTGCCGGTCAGCCGTCCTACCCGCGACGCCGATGACCCGGCCGTCCTTGCTGAGGACGGGTTCGGTGACGGTGGTGTTCTCCTGCAGTCGCGCGCCGGCCTTCACGGCCTGCTGGGCGACAAGTTCGTCAAGGTCGGCGCGGGGGCGAACCAGGCCGTAGCTCGGGAAGCTGGTGAGTTCGGGCCAATCCAGGTGCAGGCGCTGCCCGCCGCCGATGACCCGCAGACCCTTGTTGTGCAGCCAGCCGGCGGATTCGCTGACGTCGATGCCCATGTCGAGCAGGGCGCGGGTTCCGCGCGGGGTGAGGCCGTCGCCGCAGACCTTCTCGCGCGGGAACGACGTCTTCTCGAGCAGGAGGACGTCGAGGCCGGCGTTGGCGAGCCAGTACGCGGCGCTGCTGCCGGACGGTCCTGCGCCTACGACGATGACGTCGGCGTCCGCACGCGCGACCGACGCAGTCATCTGCACTCTCCAGGGGGCCGGACCTTGTGAACGGCTTCACGAGCCGCCGAAGGAAAGTTTATGCCTTGAGCATCCGCGTCATCACCAGGTGGTTGCGTATTGAGAGGACGCCCCTGGCGAGCACCGCGCCGACACCCATGGTGGCCGCGCCTGCGAGGGCGTCGAAGAGGTAATGGTTGCCGGTGGCCATCACCACGAAGGTGGTGGCGACCGGGTAGAGGACGCCGAGGACGCGCACCCACCCGCGGCGGGCGAAGCGCCAGAGCAAGACTCCGACCCAGAGCGCCCATCCGACGTGCAGCGACGGCATCGCCGCGAACGAATCGGCGAGGCCGCCGAAGCCGCGGGGCACGCTCGCCTCGCTGCCCCACCAGCCGTACTGATGCACGGCGGCAAGGGTGTCGTGAAATCCGCTGCCCGGAAGTAGCCGAGGCGGGGCGGTGGGGACGGTGATGTAGCCGATCAGGCCGAGGACGGTGCTGGCGATGATCCAGTTGCGGGCCCAGCCGTAATCGGCGGCGTGCCGCCTATACATCCAAACGAGGACGACGGGCGTGACGACATAGTGCAGCGCTGCGTAGTAGTAGCTGCAGAGGACGGCCAGCGGCGTGAGGTGGACGAGGGCGTTGTTGAGGGCGTGCTCGGGGTCGAGGTGGAGGACGTCCTCCCACCGCAGCAGCTGGAAGCCGTTGTCGAGGACGACATCGAAGTCGGCGGAGACCAGGCCACGGGCGAGCTCGTAGAGGACATAGAGGCTGCCAACGATGAGGACCTCGCGCCACCAGTGTCGGCCGCGCAACCACTGCAGCGACCGCGAGAAGGACTGAGTGGACGCACCCGTTTCGCGGGTAGCGGCACGCTCCGCAATGCGGATCGTCGTGCACGCCATATCGCTATCCCGTCACCCGAGAAGAAGCCCTGTCCGACATCCCAAGGCTCACGTCTACAAGATCATCCAAGGGTGGCGGCGCGCGCGATATTCCCCCGACAGCGAAATTTCTCGCCGAGCAGCGAGAATTCCCGACACAAGGCTCACAGTGTGCTCACGCCGGCCGACCTGTTGCTTGCCGATCCGCAAGCACTCGGGACGGCCCCGCATCCGGACGGCGGCGGCGGCTCAACCTTGACAGCTCAACCTTGTGTTGCTGGGAGCCGTAAATCGGGCTGGATTGCGACCCCCCACAACACAAAGACAGGCGGTTAGCGGACGCCGAGGAGATCGATGATGAAGATCAGCGTCTTGCCGCTGAGGCGGTGACCGGCTCCGGCCGGGCCGTAGGCCTTCTCCGGCGGGATCGTCAGCTGGCGCCGTCCGCCGACCTTCATGCCGGGGATGCCTTCCTGCCAGCCGGCGATGAGGCCGTCGAGCGGAAATTCGATCGACTCGCCGCGGTCCCAGGACGCATCGAACTGCTCGCCGGTGTGGAACTCGACGCCCACGTAGTGCACACGGACGACCTCACCGGGCTTCGCCTCGGCGCCTTCGCCGACGACGATGTCGAGGATGTCGAGATCTGCCGGCGGCTCGCCCTCAGGACGATCGATTTCGGGCTTGTTGATGGGTTCGCTCATGTCGTCCATCCAACACGACATGAGAGGGTGCCGACATGGCAACCCTGCATGCGGCACCGGTGGGCGAACTGGATCCTCTCGTCCTCTACGCGATCCTGCGGCTGCGTACCGACGTCTTCGTCGTAGAGCAGGAATGCGCCTACCCCGAACTCGATGGCCGAGACGTCGAGCCCGGAGCGTTGTTGCTGTGGGGCGAGGACGGGGCGCGCCGCATCCTCGGCACGTTGCGGCTGCTCATCGACAGTCCCGACGTACGACGCATCGGCCGTGTTGCCACTGCAGCGCACGCCCGCGGATCCGGTGTCGCCGCGGAACTCGTCGGGTACGCGATCGAACTCGCGGGCGGTGCGGAGGTCGTCCTCGATGCGCAGGCGCACCTACGCGGCTGGTACCAGAAGCTCGGGTTCCTGGTGGACGGACCGGAGTTCGTCGAGGACGACATCCCCCACGTCCCTATGCGCCTCAACCGGTAGCGGAAAACTCCGAAGTTCGCCGCAGATGACGTGCCTCGGACTTCGGAGCCGCTTCGGAGAATCGAACTCCGGACAACCTCATTACGAGTGAGGTGCTCTACCGACTGAGCTAAAGCGGCACGCTGCCGAAGCAGCGCGTCGATTCTAGCGGGAGTGCGACGGTGGTTTCGACACGGCCTTCGGCCACTGAACCACCGGTGCTCGGGTGTTTCGACACGGGCGCTGCGCGCCCTACTCAACCACCGACGTTGGCGGGGAGGCGGAGTGAACTCATGAGGGCCTCGACAGCGATCTGCGGCTTCACGTTCTGCTCAAGTGCCGTGCGGCAGGCGAGGATCGCGTCCATGCGCTGCAGCACGCCTGGCTGCGGCACGCGGTCAGCGACCGTCCTCACCTGTTCGGCGAAATCCGGGTGCGCGGACGCGACCGGTGCGCGGCTCTGCGTGAGCAGGACGTCGCGGTAGAAGGCGGCGAGATCGACGAGTGAGCGGTCGAGGGCATCGCGATTGGTGCGAGTCTGACGCGCCTTCTGCCTATCGGCGAGCGCCTTGAGCTGCCCGGCGGTGCCTCGCGCGGCAGCTGTCGCGCCCTTGCCCGTACCTCCCGCGCCGAGGGCGACCTGCAGCGATTCGGTCTCCGCACCATCCAACTCGGCGGAGACCGCCTCGGCCTCGGCCTTCGCCGAGCTGATGAGCAGGTCGGCGGCGGCGAGGCAGTTGCGCAGCGAGGTGAGCGAGGTGGGGATCGCGAGTACCGAGGCGCGACTGTCGCGTGCGGCGGCATCGCGGGCCAGGCGGCGCGACCGGCCGATGTGTCCCTGTCCGGCGGCAGCGGCCCACGTGGCGGTCTGGGAGTCGAGGCCGTCCTCGCGAAGGACGGCGGCAACCGCGTCGGCCGGCGGTGTACGCAGCGTGAGGTGCCGGCACCGGGAGCGGATCGTCACCGAGATGTCGTCCGGATGGGTCGAGGGCGCGCAGAGCATGAAGATCGTCTGCGCCGGCGGCTCCTCGACGAACTTGAGCAGGACGTTGCTCGCCCGCTCGGTGAGACGGTCGGCGTCCTCGACGACGACCACCGCCCAGCGACCGAGGACGGGCTTGGAGGCGGCGCGGCGCACCAGCTCTCGCATCTCATCGACGCCGAGTGAGAGCTGGTCGGTGGCGATGAGCTTCACGTCGGGGTGGGTTCCGTGCAGGACGGTCCGGCAGGCGGCGCACTCACCGCAACCCGGGCTCTCCGGGTGGTCGCACTGCAGCGCTGCGGCGAAGGCACGGGCAGCGACCGAGCGACCGGAGCCGGGCGGTCCGGTGAAGAGCCAGGCGTGGGTGAGGGCTCCCGCCTCGACCGCTCCCCCGGCGGCCACCACCGCGCCGGCGCGAGCGGCGGCCTGCAGTGTCGCGATGGTCTCGTCCTGCCCGACCAGCCGATCCCACACGCTCACGGCGTAACGACCTCGTTGACCGTGGCGCGGCGGTTGGCGACCCCTTCGGCGATCCGCGCGGCAAGGTCGTCCGGCGAATCGGTGGCATCGAGGACGAGGTACCGCTCAGGCTCCAGAGCCGCCTGCGCGAGATACGCCTCACGAACACGTTCGTGGAAGTCGAGGGACTCGCTCTCAAGCTTGTCTGCGGCGCCGCGTCCTGCCACTCGGCTGAGTCCCTCGGTGGGAGGGAGGTCAAGCACCACAGTGAGGTGCGGGACGAGGCCGCCCGTGGCCCAGAGCGACAGCTGCCGCACCTCATCGAGCGGCAGACCGCGTCCGACACCCTGATAGGCGAGGGAGGAGTCCATGAACCGGTCGGTGAGGACGACCTTGCCGCTGGCGAGCGCCGGGACAATGACGGTGTCGACATGATGCGCGCGGTCGGCGGCGAAGAGCATCGCCTCGGCTCGCGGGCCGAGCGGTTCGGCGTGGTGCAACAGCAGTTCGCGGATCTGCGTGCCGACGGGAGTCGCCCCTGGCTCATGGGTGACGATGACCTCGATGCCTTCGGCGCGCAGCGTCTCGGCGAGACGCGCGATCTGGGTCGACTTGCCCGAACCCTCACCGCCTTCGAAGGCGACGAGCAGCCCGTTACTGGAGTCGTGGGCCGGGACGATGAAACCTTCGCCGGTGAAGATTCCGACCTGCTCCACGCGTTTGCTCATGCTCGAACGCAACAGCCAGCGGCCGACGGTCTCGCGCAGATGGCGGGGCGAGACGGCTGTACGTGCACCGGCGAACCAGCTCACCAGCAGCGCGACCGCACCGCCGATGAGCAAGGTGAGACCCGGGCCGCTGAGGATGAGGCGCGAGTCGTCGCCGACCTTGAAGGAGTGGGTGCCGATCGCGCCGGCGAGGTTGGGTCCCACTGCGATCGTGAAGAGCAGGGTGAGGCGCACCGAAGACTGGACGAAGGCGAAGATGCGGCCTCGCAGGCGGTCCTCGACCTCCTCGCCGATGAGCGTGTAGCCGACGATCCACGCCATACCTGCGAAGAGCCCGATCGCCGCGGCAAAGACGTCGGCCAGGATGAAGTCGCGGATGAAGGACGCGGAGACGAGGGAGACGCCCGCACCACCGATCGCGATCGCGAAGACGCGTGGGCGGTTCAGCTTCGGGAAGACACGCGGGCCGGTGAGCATGCCGACCGCGAGGCCGGTGAAGACGGTGCCGAACATGATCGAGTAGCCGGCGTTGCCGGCGGACATCGTCGCGACCCAGAGCTGGGCGACGCCGACGGTGAGTCCACCGGCTGCGAAGGCACCGATGATGCCGACATAGAGGCCGCTGATGATGCGGTTGTGCCTTAGGAAGCTCACGCCCTCGCGGAGCAGCGACAAGACGCCCTGCTCACGTTCTCGATCGCCGGGGCGTGCCGTGATGAGGTGGCCGCTGAGGAAGACGGTGGAGGCGCTGATCAAGAAGGTGACCGCATCGAAGAGCAGCGCGACGACGATGGCGAAGCTGGTGTGTTGCGGCAGCACCGTCCTCGTGCCGGAGATGATCCGGTCGAGGGAGGAGAGCACGGCGAAGATCGCAGCGGCGACCGGCACGGTGCCGTAGACCGACACCAGGGAGAGCTGATTGCCGGTGGCGAGCAGCTTCTTCGGCATCACCGAGATCCAGATCGCCTGCTTGGCGGGCTGGGTGAAGAGGCCGACCGCCTCGATAAGGAACTGGGCGATGTAGAGCCAGAGCAGCTGGTAGCTGACGGCGATCGAGGCGTAGAGGATCGCGGCGGTGACCTCACCGATGATCACTATGCGTCGGCGGTCGAACTTGTCGGCCAGCGCGGCCGCGAAGGGACCGAAGAGGAGATCGGGTGCCAGGCGCACCAGGATCACACCGGAGATCGCCGCCCCCTGTGCCTGCAGTGAATGGTCACGGGTGAGCTGCTGGGCTAGCGCTGTGTTGGCGAGCAGGCCGAGCCAGTCGCCGAGGCTGGAGAGCGTGATCGCCGCCCACATCCGCCGGAAGATCGGGATGCGGAAGAGCGTGACAAGCTGGTTCTCGCGCCGTGCGCCGTTTGACGCGTGGTTCTGCATCCCCACCTCCAACCGCGACGAGCCTATCGAGCACTTATGTCAGCACCCCGACATCGGGGTGACTGCGTCATTTTTGATCCGCGGCCAGCAGCAGCGTGCGCAGCGCGATCGCCAGGGCCGTCCGCTTCTCCAGGTCGAGCGAGGCGAGAAGTTCCCGTTCCCGGTCCAGGAGCGCGCCGAGCGCTGCGTCGACCCGCTCGCGTCCTTGCTCGGTGAGGCGGATTCGCACCAGCCGGCCGTCCTGGGGGTCCTGGTGGCGCTCGACAAGGCCGCGGGCGCTGAGCCGGTCGACCCGGCTGGTCATCGTGCCGGAGGTGACGTGCGTGGCGGCGGCGAGTTCACCTGCGGTGAGTTCGAAGGGGTAGCCGCTGCGGCGAAGCGTGCTGAGGACGTCGAACTCGTGCCCCTGAAGGCCCTGCTCGACGAAGGACGTGGCACGTCGGTCGTCGAGGACGGCGGCGAGGCGGGCGACGCGCGAGAGTACCTGCAGTGGCTCGGCGTCGAGATCGGGGCGTTCGTTGCGCCAGGCAGCGACGATGTCGTCGACCTCGTCGTGCTTGTCGGGCATCACGTGATCGTGCCACATCTCTTGATGCCAAGAGATACTTCTCGCGTCGAGTGGTCACTTATGCCCGTGAGTGGTCACCTACAGCTGACCACTCGGCGGCATAAGTGACCACTCGACGTTAGGCGTCGGCGGTGACCGTCGGTGCGGTCTCGGCTGCGGTCTCGCCCGGAGCCTTCGGCGCGGTCTTCTTGGCGGCGGTCTTCTTCGCCGCTGCCTTCTTCGCCGCTGCCTTCTTCGCCGGGGCTTTCTTGGCGGTCTTCTTCGCTGCCTTCTTCGCCGGCTCCCGGGTGCGGCGGTCGGCGAGCAGCTCCGAGGCGCGCTCATCGGTGATCGACTCGATGTCGTCCCCGCGGCGCAGCGAGGCGTTGGTCTCACCGTCGGTGACGTAGGGGCCGAAGCGGCCGTCCTTGATCACCATCGGCTTGCCGGAGACGGGGTCGGCGCCGAGTTCGCGCAGCGGCGGCTTCGCGGCGGCCCGTCCGCGCAGCTTCGGCTGGGCGAAGATCGCCGCGGCCTGCTCCAGGGTGAGCGTGAAGAGCTCGTCCTCGCTGGCGAGCGAGCGCGAGTCGGTGCCCCTCTTGATGTACGGGCCATAGCGTCCGTTCTGAGCGGTCACCTCGGCGTCGTCGAGGACGCCGATAACGCGCGGCAACTCGAGCAACCTCTCCGCATCGGCGACCGTCACCGTGTCGAGCGACATCGTCTTGAAGAGCGAGGCGGTCTTCTCGCCGTCGGTAACGTACGGGCCGTAGCGGCCGGACTTCGCGGTGATCTCGCGTCCGTCGGAGGTGGTGCCGAGTTCGCGATCACCCGAGGGAGCGGAGAGCAGTTCCTCGACCTTCTCCGGGGTGAGTTCGTCGGGGGCAAGGTTCTCCGGCACCGAGGCGCGATCAGCCGCCTCGGACGAATCGCCCCGCTGCAGGTACGGGCCGTAGCGGCCGACACGAACAACGACGCCGGTGTCGCCGAGCGGGATCGAGTTCACGCCACGGGCATCGATCTGTTCAAGACGGTCGGCGATGAGCGCCTTGAGCCCACCCTGCTCCGAGATCGCCTTCTCTCCGGCGTCCTTGGGCGAAGTCTTCGGTGCGGCCTTCGCGGGCGCCGCCCCGTCCTCGTCGCCGAAGTAGAAGCTGCGCAGCCACGCGACCCGCGACCGGTCACCCGAGGCGATCTCATCGAGATCGTCCTCGACGGAGGCGGTGAAGCCGTAGTCGACGAGGTGACCGAAGTGGTTCTCGAGCAAGCCGACGACGGCGAAGGCGGTCCAGGACGGGACGAGCGCGGGACCCTTCTTCCAGACGTAGCCGCGGTCCTGGATGGTCTGCAGGATGCTCGCGTACGTCGACGGGCGACCGACGCCGAGCTCCTCGAGGGCCTTCACCAACGACGGCTCGGTGTAGCGCGCGGGTGGCGAGGTGGTGTGGCCGTTGGCCTCGAAGCTGCGGGCGTTCAGCGCATCGCGGGCGGTGAGCTGCGGCAGCCGCTTCTCGGCGTCGTCCTTGCCGCCGTCGGGAGAGTCATCCTCGGCTTCGTCGGTGTCTTCGACGTAGGCGCGCAGGAAGCCCGGGAAGGTGATGGTGCGGCCGCTGGTGGCGAACTCGGCGCGCTCACCGGCCACCGATTCCCCGGCCAGCCGCACCGAGACCGTCGTGCCGACCGCGTCGGACATCTGGCTGGCGAGGGTGCGCTGCCAGATCAGCTCGTAGAGACGGAACTCGTCGGAGTTGATCTGACCGGCAACCTGCCCCGGCGTGCGGAAGCTGTCGCCGGCGGGACGGATCGCCTCGTGCGCCTCCTGCGCGTTCTTCACCTTGCGGCTGTAGACGCGCGGCTCGGCCGGCACGAAGGCATCGCCGTAGAGCTCACGTGCCTGCGTACGGGCCGCAGTGAGCGCCGTCTCCGACAGGTTCGTCGAGTCGGTACGCATATAGGTGATGAAGCCGTTCTCGTACAGCCGCTGCGCCACGCGCATCGTCACCGCGCTCGACCAGCGGAACTTGCGTCCCGCCTCCTGCTGCAGCGTCGAGGTCATGAACGGCGGGTAGGGACGGCGGCGGTAGGGCTTCTCCTCGACCCGTCGCACCTCAAAGGGACGGCCGTCGAGACGTGCGGCCAGGCCGCGGGCGCCGGACTCGTCGAGGTGCAGGACGTCGGCCTGCGTGCGACCGGTGGCGGGATCGAAGTCGCGGCCGGTGGCGAGGCGGACGTCGTCC
Source organism: Jatrophihabitans sp. (assembly GCA_036502295.1). GTDB lineage: Bacteria > Actinomycetota > Actinomycetes > Mycobacteriales > Jatrophihabitantaceae > DASXYU01. The sequence goes on from DASXYU010000021.1 coordinate 45,914, forward strand.
ACCGTGAGGAGCGTGGCGGTGAAGGTCTCGGGGTCGCCGGGCTTCGGGCTGGCTGGGGAGAAGACGCCCTCGACGTCCCAGTACTCGGCGGTGTGGAAGGCCATGCGGGCGCGTTCGCGCTCGACGACGATGCGGGTCGCCACCGATTGGACGCGTCCTGCCGACAGCTTCGGCAGCACCTTCTTCCAGAGGACGGGGCTCACCTCGTAGCCGTAGAGGCGGTCCAGGATGCGGCGCGTCTCCTGGGCATCGACGAGGTGCGCGTCGATCTCGCGCGGGTTGGCGACGGCCTCCGCGATGGCGCCCGGCGTGATCTCGTGGAAAACCATGCGGCGAACGGGGATCTTGGGGTTCAGCGTCTCGACGAGGTGCCAGGCGATGGCCTCCCCCTCGCGGTCCTCATCAGTGGCGAGGTAGAGCTCGTCGGCGTCCTTCAGCAGCGACTTGAGTTTGGTGACCTGCTGCTTGCGGTCGGCGCTGACGACGTAGAGCGGCTCGAAGTCGTGGTCGGTGTCGACGCCCAGACGGGCCCATGCCTCGCCCTTGTGCTTGGCGGGGACGTCGGCTGCGTTGCGGGGCAGGTCGCGGATGTGGCCGATCGACGCCTCGACGACATACCCCTTGCCGAGGTAGCCGCCGATCGTCTTGGCCTTCGCGGGGGACTCGACGATCACCAGTTTGGTGCCGCCCGAGGCCGTTGCCGCGCCCTTAGCTGCCACTGTTTACCCCTACCCTTCCATCCGTCCGACGTTACGGATGTGCATGGCGGGACGGTACATGACGATGGCAAGCCTTACTTGCTGGACCGTTTCGGTCGGCGGTTCAGGATGTCTGTGGCCAGTCGACGCCCGCGGCCGTTGGGGCGGGGCCGACGAGTTCAACGAGGCGGCGCATCCGCTTCGCGGAGCTGACCCGCCAGCCGGGGCCGCCGTGCGCACCGCGGGCGTGGGTCAGAGAGACGGCCGGCACGCCGAACCGGGCCAGTTGGGCTCCGGCGAGTGTGTGCGTGCTGCCGTCCGGTTCGGCAGTGGCGAGCAGGTAGCCCAGCTCGTCGCGGCGGCCGGCGGCGATGCACCACAGTCGCAATCCGCCGGCGCCGAGGACGAAGTTGGGCGGTGGCCCCTGGTTGGCGCCGCGGGTCCAGAGCTGGGCGTAGGGAAAGAGGTCGGAGGTGAAGCCCGTCCTCACGGCGAGGCCGTTCTCGGCGGAGACGATGCTCGGATCGGTTCCGGCGCAGCCGACGCCGCGGGTGTGGAATTCCTCGACGAGCGCGTCGGCCCGCCATCGGTCGGTGACGATCACGCTGAGACGTGCGCCGTCCTCGGCGCGGACCCACCAACCTCCGGCGAGCAGTACGCCGTCGAGGTCGGTGAGAGTCGGCGGCGCGACGGCAGCACCGAAGAGCGAGAACTGCGTCACCTCACCATGACAACACAACTTTTGGTCTTGAGTCAGGCGATACCCGGACTCAAGACCAAAAGTTGTGCGACGTCAGGCGGCGATCTGAGCGGGAGCCGAGTCGGTCGGGCTGGGCTCCGCACCCATGCTCACCTTGCGACGGCCGGAGATCGTCACGACGACGGCGATGATCGCCACCGCCACCACGCCCAGGATCATGCGCACGGCCACCGAGGCGTCGTGGCCGACGGTGAGCTTCACGACGGCCGGTGCGACGAGGACGGCGACCAGGTTCATCACCTTGATGAGCGGGTTGATCGACGGGCCGGCCGTGTCCTTGAACGGGTCGCCGACGGTGTCGCCGATGACCGTCGCGGCGTGGGCATCGGAGCCCTTGCCGCCGTGCGTGCCGTCCTCGACCATCTTCTTCGCGTTGTCCCAGGCACCGCCGGAGTTCGAGAGGAAGATCGCCATGAGGACGCCCGCCGCGATGGCTCCCGTGAGGTAGCCGGCGAGCGGGCCGACGCCGAGCAGGAAGCCCACGGCCACCGGGGCGAGCAGAGCTAGCAGCCCGGGTGTGGCGAGTTCGCGCAGCGAGTCCTTGGTGCAGATGTCGACGACGCGGCCGTAGTCGGGCTTCTCGGTGAAGTTCATGATTCCGGGCTTGGTGCGGAACTGTTCGCGGACCTCAAAGACGACCCGTCCGGCTGCACGGCCGACGGCGCTGATGGCCAGACCGCTGAAGAGGAAGACGACCGCGGCGCCGATGATCACGCCGAAGAGGTTGTTGGGCTGGCTGAGGTCGAGGTTGAAGCTCAGTGCAGTGAGCTTGCCGGGAGGGCTGAAGCTGCCGATCGAGGCGAGGGCGTCGCTGATCGCACGCTGGAACGAGCCGAAGAGCGCGGTCGCGGCAAGGACGGCGGTGGCGATGGCGATGCCCTTGGTGATGGCCTTCGTCGTGTTGCCGACGGCGTCGAGGTCGGTGAGGACGCGGGCCCCGTCCTCGTCGATGTCTCCGCTCATCTCGGCGATGCCCTGGGCGTTGTCGCTCACCGGGCCGAAGGTGTCCATGGCGACGATGACACCGGCCGTGGTGAGCAGGCCGCAGCCGGCGAGCGCCACCGCGTACAGCGCGACGAAGGTGCTGCCACCGCCGAGGAGAAAGGCACCGAAGACTGCGGCGCCGATGAGGATGGCGGAGTAGACCGCGGACTCCAGGCCGAGGGAGATGCCGGAGAGGATGACGGTGGCCGCGCCGGTGAGCGAGGTGTCGGCGACGTTGCGCACCGGCTTGCGGACGGTGTCGGTGAAGTAGCCGGTGAGCTGCTGGATCAGCACCGCGAGGACGACACCGATCAGCACCGCGACGAAGGCGATGACCGCGGGGTTGCCACTGGCGTCGCTGACGTGCTGTGGCAGGTCGCCGAAGGTCGACGGCAGGAAGGTGAAGGCGACGATCGCGACGCCGACGAGTGAGACCGCGGCGGTGAAGAAGAAGCCGCGGTTGATCGGGACAAGGCCGTTGCGGTCGCTCTGCCTGAGCTTGGTGCTGAGGATGCCGATGACGCTGGCGATTATGCCGACGCCGCCGATGAGCAGCGGCAGCAGGAGCCCCTTTGCACCAAAAGCGGTCTGGCCGAGGATCAGCGCGGCGACGAGGGTGACGGCGTAGGACTCGAAGAGGTCGGCGGCCATGCCGGCGCAGTCACCGACGTTGTCCCCGACGTTATCGGCGATGGTGGCGGCGTTGCGCGGGTCGTCCTCGGGGATACCGGCCTCGACCTTGCCGACGAGGTCGGCGCCGACGTCCGCCGCCTTGGTGAAGATGCCGCCACCGACACGCATGAACATCGCGAGCAGCGCGCCGCCGAAGCCGAACCCTTCGAGGACGGTGGGGGCGTTGCTGTTGTAGGCGAGCAGGACGACGCTGGCGCCGAGCAGACCGAGGCCGACGGTGAGCATGCCGACGATGCCGCCGGTGCGGAATGCGACGTGGAAGCCGCGTTCGCGTCCGCCGCCGCGAGCCGCGGAGGCGACGCGGATGTTGGCCTGGGTGGCGAGTGTCATGCCGATGTAGCCGACCGATGCGGAGAAGATCGCGCCGACGATGAAGAAGAGCGCGCGGCCGAACTGCACGGAGAAGCCACCGTGGTTGACGGGCAGAACGAGCAGGATGATGAAGACGACGACGGAGAAGATCGCCAGGGTGCGGAATTGGCGGTTGAGGTAAGCGCGGGCGCCTTCTTGGACGGCCCGGCCGATCTCCTGCATTCGCGGCGTCCCCGGGTCGGCGGCGAGCACCTCCCGAACGAGGGTGGCCGCGAAGGCGAGCGCCAGCAACGCGAGGACGCCGATGACGACGACGGCGACCTTCTGTCCGCCGGAGATGCCGGGCAACGCGCCAGCGGCGAGCGTGTGAAGGGTGGTGAGGTGCGCAGCAGTCATCCGGACTCCCCTGTGCATCAAGGACCGGGCCCGGTCGTTGATGACCGGGCCTCGGTGCGCCGCAGGCGAGTTAGCCCCGCGCGGGGCGCTCTGGCCGGAGTGTAGCCAGAAAGGTGACTGCGATCACAGGGTTGATCTTGTGCGGACCTATGCAGTAAAGGCGTTGACGGCGCTTGCGACGTCCTCGTGGAATTGAAAGACGCTCTGCAGGCCGGTGATGGCGAAGAGCTTCAGCAATCGCTGCTGGGTGCAGACGAGGACAAGGTCGCCGCCGCGGTCGGTCGCGTTGGTGCGGGCGGCAACCAGGGCGCCCAGGCCGGTGGAGTCGAGGAAGCCGACTTCGTCGAGGTCGAGGACGACCTTGGGGTCGTTGGCGATGACGTCGTTCAGCTTGGTACTGAGTTCGGCGGCGGAATGTAGATCGACCTCACCGATGAGCCGCGTGACACGGACGTCAGAGTCACCGGTTTCGGAGAGCACAGCCAGCTCCATCGCGCACCGCCTCAGGTCTCGGGTTGTCATCAGCATGACATCACGTGGGGGCGACTCGCGCGGCGCGCGCCCGCGCGGTGACTTGGCGAGTACCCAGGATCGGTAGGTGCAGCTCGCGGGTTACCCAGACGCGGACGCTTCCCGCTTGGGCGGCTTCTGCTGCTTCGACGGTGCAGTTGCTTACTTCTGCGCCGTTCAAGGCTGCGACGGTGTAAGCGAGGCTGCACGGATCTGCGGTACGGCCGAGTCCTGTCGCTGCGGCAAGCGCGGCGAGATCGGCCGCGGATTCTGCTCGGTGCCGGGCGAGGATGGCCGCCGATCGCATCGTCGCGGCGACGGTGACCAGGGCGAGCAGGCTGATGCAGGCGAGCACCCAGATCGTGGCCGAGCCGCGGTCGCGACTCATCCGGTTGGTTCGAGTACGGCCGTGGCGTGCTCGGTGATCCTGAGCGAAGGGAGCCACGAGGCAAGCAGGTGCATCGATCGTGTGGCAGTCGCGGTGACGTAGGTGTTCGTGGCGTCGTCCGCTACCTCGACGTGGATGCCGTCGTTGGTGGACGGCGCTTCACCCCGGGCAGCGGCCCGCGCTGCTTCGCGGGCTGTGTCGGCGACGCCGACGCGCGCGCCGACCACGCTCACCACCGATAGTGCGAAGCCCAGCAGGAGGACGAGGACCGGAAGACAAGCGGCGAGTTCCGCCGTCACCATGCCGGCATCCCTGCCAGCGCTAGAACGCACTGAGCGCCCTGTCGATGATGCCGCTGAGCATGCCCGCGACCGAGTCGCCGGTGACGACTTTGTAGAGGACGGCCGCAAAGGCCACTGCGGCAAGAGTGCCCACCGCGTACTCGGCGGTGGACATTCCCGCATCGAGACCAGAGACCCGGCGGTTGAGTAGCGACCAGAGGTCGCGTGTCGAAACCAAAGGATGACGAAGACGATTGAGAAGAGTCATGCCGCGACCCTGCCCGCCCTCGCGGGTCGTCGCGACCGACCAACTTCAACCTGTGGACGACACGCGCGCTGTGGACGGCTTCAGAGAACGTTTGTCTCAAGCCAGGCCGCGACGGCGTCCTCGTCGTTCGAGGCGAGCACGTCCGTCGCTACATCCAGCAATTCCGGAACTGCGTTCGAGACTGCGTATCCCTCGTCTGCGGCCCCGAACATAGGAACGTCGTTGTGGTTGTCACCGAAGACCACAACTCGGTCCGCGCCGACTCGCGCCTTCAATCGTTGAATGGCGCGGGCCTTCGTGCCATCGGCAGCGACGATCTCCAGCCAGTGTTGGTCCTGTTCGTACTTGTCCGGACCGAGCGTCACGAAGCACTCACCGAACCACGAGCCGAGAGACTCGCGTAGTTCGCGGAGGGCATCACCAGAGCCCAACATCGTGCAGTAGAACGCTGTCGCCGGATCGGCGTCACGCCAACCGCTCACGGGAAGCAGCCGAGGATCTCCAAGCCGGGTCGAGATGTACCAATCGACATACGGCGTTGCGTGCGCCCCGCGCCAGTGGATGCGGTCTCGGCCTTCGACGATGTTGTAGAAGATCGGTTCGACATCCGAATGACTCGCCGTCAGGTCCTGGATCGCCAGAACGGTCTCCGACGGTAGGTGCGCCACCTCGGCTGGGACATCGCTCGGCGGCGTGAACATTGCCGCACCGCCGTACGCGACTACTGGCAACGCGAGTTGAAGATTAGACGTGACTCGAAGTGCCGAGGTGTACGAGCGGGCGGTTGCGTATGTGAATAGGCCGCCCCGGGCGATCAGACGATTGACGACGGTGGTCGTGCGATCGCTGAGCGACTCATCACTTCGTAGCAATGTGTGGTCGAGGTCGCTGACGAACAGCGTCTTCTCGATCAATTGGACCAGTCGAAGATGGTTCCGTCAGGGTCATAAAGACGCTCGGGGGCGATGTCGATATTGCCCGGCCAGCAGACCGTCCCGTAGTCGACGAAGAGCTTGTTGAACTCATCAATGTCGTTGGCAATCGTTTCGTACACGGGACCCGTCAGCCACTGCGCGAGATCCATCGTTTTGGTGGAGCCGTCCTCGAAGTCGACGGTTACAACACGGTCATGCTCGACACGTGCTGCAAGAACATCCCATTCCGGGTTGGGCATCTCGTCTCCTTACCTCAGCGGCGCAATGCGGTCCAACGGCTGCGAAAGCCTCGCCTTCTCCTACAATTCTGCCAATTCAACTCTGTGCTGTGAAGCCCACTC
>DASXYU010000022.1:0-12070 GCA_036502295.1 Jatrophihabitans sp.
TCAATAGAGTTTCGGCGACCATAGCGAGAGGGAAACGCCCGGTCCCATCCCGAACCCGGAAGCTAAGCCTCTCAGCGCCGATGGTACTGCGCGGGCCACTGCGTGGGAGAGTAGGACGTCGCCGGACACAACTACGACGAGGGTCGTTCGGTTTGCCGAACGACCCTCGTCCTTTTTCATTTACAGCCTATTTTTATAGCTACATAGAGTCGGGATCTGATCGTATGGCAGAAGCAGCAGGTGGGCGCGCTCCGCGCTCAGGCGGATCGCGGGGCGGGCGCAGCGCTGGCGAGCAGGGCGCCGGTCGCGGCGCACCACGAGGCGCTGGCCGTCCAACGCGTGCTGGCGATGCCGGGCGGTCTGCAGCTTCTGACCGTGGACGCCGTAGTGCAGACGGCCGGAAGGCTACGGGGGCGGGACGCGCGGGTGGCGCGCCCCGATCCAGCGGGCCGCGTAGCGGCGACCCCAGTCGGACTTCGGGCTTCGGCCGCAACGGCGACGGGCCACGTTCCGGCGGCGCTCCCCGGAGCGGAGCGGGTTCCCGTACCTCCTCGGCATCAGATGCACGTCCTGACCGTGCAGGACGTCCCCCAGGTGCGGGCTCTGGAACTTACAACCGTCCCGAGCGTTCGTCGCGTTCGGAAAGCCGCGCCAGCTATGACCGTCCCGCCCGGGGCGAGGGGAACCCCTCTTCGGGACGAAGTGAACGTGCCGCTCGTAGCGAGTCGCGTCCGACCAGTGGCCGGTCTGAAAGTCGTCAGAGCGCAGCGTCCGCTGATCGCAGTTCGTCACGCGGTGCAGCGCGTCCTGCGACTGGCGGCAATCCGCGGAGCGACCGCGGCGCCGGTGCACGTTCCACCGGCGGCCGGCCGGTAGGCGGACGTCCCGCGAGCGGTCGGCCGCGAAGTACGGACAACGATTACACGCCACGTCCCCGTCGAGGTGGCGAGAACCGGGCTCCGGAGCCTGAGATCCCCACGCACGTCGATCTGGGCCTGCTCGATCGCTCGGTTCGTGCCGAACTGCGGTCCCTGACGAAGCCCAACGCCGAGGCCATCGCCGGACACCTGATCATGGCCGGCCAGCTCGTTGATTCGGACCCGAAGCGAGCGCTTGAGCATGCACGCGCCGCCCGCGGCCGTGCGTCGCGTCTTGCTGCGACTCGTGAGGCAGTCGGCATCGCGGCGTACTACGCCGAGGAGTGGACCGAAGCCCTCAATGAACTGCGCACGGCCCGCCGGATCTCCGGCGACCCCCGCAACCTGCCGCTACTTGCAGATATTGAGCGAGCACTCGGGCGTCCTCAGAATGCGGTGAAGGCCCTCAGCGATTTACAGGTGAGCAAGCTTGATCCGGAGAGTCGGGCAGAGTTGTTCATCGTGGTTGCCGGCGCGCGCCGCGATATGGGCCAGCCGGATGCCGCCCTCGCTGTCCTTGCAAAGGGTGGCCTCGACCGTGACAGGCCGCGGCCAGGTTCGATTCGACTCTGGTACACCTACGCCGACACGCTTGTGGAAGTCGGTCGCACCGCGGAGGCAGCGACCTGGTTCGCGGCGGCGGCGGCGCTGGATGTCGAAGGCGAGACCGACGCGGCCGAGCGCGCGGCCGATCTGCTCTGATAGGCGTCGTGACGATCCCCCTCGGCAGCGACCACCCGCTCGACGTCCTCTATGACGTCGCCCTGCTTGACCTGGACGGCGTGGTCTACATCGGACCGAACGCCGTCCCCGGCGTACCCGAGGCTCTGGGTCGCGCCCGCCACGCGGGCATGCAGATCGCTTTCGTGACGAACAACGCGGCACGACCACCTGCGGTGGTCGCGTCGCACCTCACCGAACTCGGAATCGTGGCGGAGTCCGCCGAGGTGATCACCTCGGCTCAGGCCGCAGCTCGCTACCTGGCAGAACACCTGCCTGCAGGGGCGAAGGTGCTCGTGGTCGGCACCACCGGCCTGTACGAGGCGCTCACCGAGCGCGGACTTGTTCCGGTGGCACTCGCCTCTGACGATGTGATGGCGGTGGTCCAGGGATATTCGCCCGCAACCGACTGGCACATGCTTGCTGAGGGCGCCGTGGCGATCGGGCACGGCAAACCCTGGGTCGCGACCAACGGCGATCCGACTGTGCCGTCGCCCCGCGGCCCGCTGCCGGGAAACGGATCGCTCGTCGCTGCGCTGCGGTACGCCACGGGCCGAGAGCCGGTGATCACCGGGAAGCCTGATCCCGCCATGCACCGCGAGACGATCCTGCGAACTGGGGCCAGCAATCCGCTGGTAGTCGGCGACCGCCTCGACACCGACATCGAAGGAGCCAATGCGGTCGGCTGCGCGAGCCTGCTCGTCTTCAGCGGCGTCACACGGCCGAAGGACGTCCTCTTCATACCTGCGCATCTCCGTCCGACGTACTTCGGCTCAGACCTGGCGGCCCTGCTCCACAGTCACGTCGGCGTCACCAGAGACGAGGACGGCTGGCATTGCGGTACGTGGCACGTCTTCGCGACCGAGACAGGTCTGCTGCTCTCGCACGACGGCAGCGCCGAGGACGACGGCTGGGATGCACTGCGCGTCCTCGCGGTGGCTTCGTGGGTCAGCGCCGACCGTGAGGAAGAGGCCGAGCGGGCGAGCGGCGTGATCGGTGCTGCCGACTCGTCCTCCGCTGCCGAACTGTCTCGGCTCGGACTGAGCTAGAAGACGTTCTTCAATCTCAGCAGGTCCAGCGGGCTGGCATGGATCTTCACCCGTCCTGCAGCCCACGCCTTCGCCATGCTCAGACCGCCGTCGACCATAGCGACCAGATCATCACTGGCCATCGAGAGGCGCACCTGGGCGGAGGGGTCTCCAGTCCGCCGGATGTCGGTCAACGTGCCGTCGTAGAGGCGGGCGCCGAAGACCACGCCCAGATCGGTGACAGTGCAGCTCAGTGTCCTGTCGATCTGCGCCTTCTTGCGCGCCGCGGCATCGCCCTCGAGCTCGGCGGCGAAGCGGTGGAACGCGTCCTCGCATTCCTCGATCGTGGCCATCGGTACCCTCTCCTGCAGAGGCATTGATGCCTCGTGCGAAGCGTAGGCGAATGAAGGAGCCCAGGTGACCGAGCCCAGTGAGAACAGCGATATGGCCGCCCGGTTCACGGAACGTCTCAAGGCCGTAGATGAGCGGCCCGTGGCCGAGCACGCCGAGATCTACCAGCAGTTGCACGGCGAACTGCAGGCGGCACTCGCCGAGATCGACGCACGTTGAACGCGCGGAGGTAGCAACCTGTCCGCGCAACGGGTACGTCGACTCGACGTTGAGCTCGTCAGGCGTGGCCTGGCCCGTTCACGTGAGCAGGCGGTCGAGTTGATCGCTGCGGGGCGCATCCTTGTCGGCGGCGTTCAGGCAACGAAAGCGGCGAGCGGGGTCTCCGGTGAGATCGGCATCAAGCTTGTCACCGACGAAGACGACCCGAACTACGCATCCCGGGGCGGGCACAAACTCGCCGGCGCACTCGCCGCCTTTCCTGCGGTTGCCGTTGAAGGCAAGCGATGCCTCGACGCGGGAGCGTCGACGGGCGGCTTCACCGATGTCCTGCTTCGTGCCGGGGCACGCGAGGTCGTCGCGGTGGACGTCGGCTACGGACAGCTCGTCTGGTCGCTGCAGAATGATCCCCGCGTCCACGTGCACGACCGCACCAACATTCGCAACCTCACGCCCGAGGCGATCGGCGGGCCCGCCCAGCTCACCGTCGCCGATCTCTCGTTCATCTCTCTGAAGCTCGTGCTCCCGGCGCTGGGTGCCTGCACCACCGAGGACGGCGACATGCTGCCGATGGTGAAGCCACAGTTCGAGGTCGGCAAGGAGCGCCTCGGCGCCGGGGGCGTGGTGCGCGACCCGGCGCTTCGGGGCGAGACGGTGGTCGATGTCGCGGCGACTGCTGCCGAATTGGGATGGCGCGCCGCAGGGGTCGTGGCGAGTCCACTGCCCGGTCCCTCGGGCAACGTGGAATTCTTTCTGTGGCTGCGTCGTGGTCCGGCTGTATGGCTCGACGCAGGGACGATCATGGACATGGTCATCGCAGCCGCGGAGGAGGTGTCATGAGCTCGAGTACGCGATCGATCCTGCTGGTGGTCCATCCTGGGCGTGAGCAGATCGTCGCACTTGTCGAGGACGCGGCGAAACGGCTCATCGATGCCGGTTTCGAAGTGCGCATGCAACCCGGTGAAGCCGCCCTCGCGGGAGGGGCGGCAGTGACCGTCCTGCCCGGCGAGCGCGCCGCGGAGGGTGTAGAACTCGTTCTGGCGCTGGGAGGTGACGGCACATTCCTCCGGGCGGCCGAACCAGCCCGGGCGGCAGGTGCGCCGATGCTCGGAGTGAACCTGGGGCATGTCGGCTTCCTCGCGGAGGCAGAGCCGCATGCCCTCGCCGAAACCATCGACGCGATCGTCAACCGCCAGTACACGGTCGAGCAGCGCGTCACTGTCGAGGCGGAGGTTCACCTTGGAACGCGAATAGTCGGATCCGCGTGGGCCTTGAACGAGGTCTCCGTCGAGCGCACCAACAGGGAGCGAATGCTCGATGTCGCGGTAGCGGTCGATGGCAGGCCTCTCCTGCGTTTCGGCTGCGACGGCGTTCTCTGCGCGACGCCGACCGGTTCCACCGCCTACGCGTTCTCCGTCGGCGGACCCATTCTCTGGCCCAACGTCGACGCGATGCTCATCGTCCCCAATGCTGCCCACGCACTCTTCGCCCGCCCGATCGTGGTGGCACCGACCTCGACCGTTCAGATCGACCTTCTCGGTACCGAGCACGAGGCCGTTCTCACCTGCGACGGCAGACGTTCCGTTTCGCTGCCGGCCGGCGCGCAGGTGTACGTGCGGCGCGGCGCGGCTCCGGTGCGGATCGCGCGCCCACACGACGGCTGGGACTTCGCCGACCGTCTCGTCAGCAAGTTCCAGTTACCGGTACGCAGTTTCCGGGAAGCAACGTCGCCGCCCGACCAGATCGGCTGAGCGATGCTGGAAGAGTTGCGAATTCGTGGACTCGGCGTGATCGAGGACGCAGTGCTTCCGCTCGGAGCCGGTCTCACCGCCGTCACCGGCGAGACCGGCGCAGGCAAGACGATGGTCGTCAGCGGCCTGCTCCTGCTCTTCGGTGGGAAGGCTGATGCCGCGCGAGTGCGTTCCGGTGCAGAGCAGGCAAGCGTGGACGGCCGCCTTGACGTGGGTGGCGATGTGGACGTCGCAGCCCGAGTGCGCAACGCCGGCGGGGATCTCGACGACGACTCCGGCTTGATCATTCGCCGTGTGGTGAGCGTGAGTGGGCGTTCGCGCGCCCACGTCGGTGGGGCGCCGGTACCGTTGGCCGTCCTCGGCGAACTCGCCGATCACCTGGTCGCGGTGCACGGTCAGGCCGATCAACAGCGCCTCACGCGTCCTGGCCGGCAACGGGCTGCACTTGACCGCTTCGCCGGACTCGACCTCGTCGAATACCAGACCGCCTATGCCGCATGGCGTGATGCTGAGACGGCGCTCACCGACCGGACGACCCGCCTGGGCGAGCTCCGCCGGGAAGCCGATCTGCTGCAGCACGGGATCGCCGAGATCGAGACTGTCGCCCCCGAGCCGGGAGAGGACGCCGAGCTCGCGGCGGCCGCGACACGCCTGGGCCATGCGGATGCCCTCGTTGCTGCCGCCCACGCAGCACATGACCTCCTGCTCGGCAGCGCCGAGACCCCGTTGGAGGATGCCGCCGACGTCGCCGGGCTGCTGGGTGCAGCCGTGCGGGTGCTTGCGCAGCAGGCCGGCTCCGATCCGGCACTCGATGCACTCGCGGAACGGCTCGTCGACGTCGCCACCGTGAGCGCGGATCTCGGCGCGGATCTCGGCGCATACGCCGAGGACCTCGACGCCGATCCCGCGCAACTGGCCCGAGTCGAGCAACGACGTGCCCAGCTCCAGGCGCTGATCCGCAAATACGCCCCAGGACCCCAGCCCGATCTCGCCGCCGTGTTGCAGTGGAACAAAAATGCCGCCGAGCGTCTCGCCGAGATCGATGTCTCGGATGAGGCGATCGCGGCCCTTGTCGCGTCGCGCGACGATGCGCGCGACGCGGTGGCGGCGCTTGGGTATCAGCTCAGCGATGTCCGACGCGAGGCGGCATCGCGTTTGGCGGCCGCGGTGACGACCGAACTCGCCGGGCTCGCGATGGCAGCATCCAGGATCGACATCGCCGTGCGACCGCGTAGTGCGACGACAGCCGGCGCCGTCCTCACTGTTGCCGGCGTGGACCTCGGCGTCGGTCCCGACGGCATGGATGAGGTCGAGTTCCTGCTGCAGGCGCATCCCCAGTCGCCCGTGCTGCCGCTGGCTCGCTCCGCATCCGGTGGCGAGCTGTCGCGTGTGATGCTGGCCCTTGAACTCAGCCTCGCCGGACTCGACCCCGTGCCGACGATGGTCTTCGACGAGGTGGATGCCGGTGTCGGCGGTCGGGCTGCGCTGGAGGTGGGGCGGCGGCTCGCACAACTTGCCCGCCGCTGCCAGGTGGTGGTCGTTACGCATCTGGCCCAGGTGGCGGCATATGCGGACCAGCACATTGTCGTCGATCGTGCGGGGGAGTCGGGGGAGCAGGCGGTGAGGTTGAGCGATGTACGACTCGTCGAAGGCGGTGAAAGAACCGCGGAACTAGCCCGGATGCTGTCGGGCAGCGACTCCAGGACCGCACTCAAGCATGCCGCCGAACTCCTTGCGACGGTCGAGTCCGAACGCGGTTCCCTGTTAAAGAAGTGAAAATTGTGAACTGACTGCGTGGCGGAACAAAGGCCTGCCATCTATCGATGGCAGGGTGGCAGGCATGAGAATTGCCACCATGGTCCGTCGTGGTGCTGCGCTGCCTGGGGTCCACGGGGTGGCGCGCCTCGACCGGAGAACCGCCCGTCTGGCGGGACGCCTGAACCCCGGCGAGATCGCCGTCATCGATCACGTTGATCTCGACAAGGTCACCGCTGAGGCGCTTGTCGCCGCGAAACCGGTCGCTGTCGTCAACGCACAACCCAGCATCTCGGGGCGGTATCCGAATCTCGGTCCTGCCGTGATCGTTGAACACGGCATCCCGCTCATCGACGGTGTCGGCCCAGAGATCTTCGGCCTGGTCAAGGAGGGCACGAAGCTGCGGATCGACGGTGACACCCTCTACGCCGGTGAACAGGCGCTCGCACAGGGCACAGCTCAGGACGAGGCCACCATCGCCGCGCTCATGTCCGCGGCGAACGTCGGACTCGGTACCCAGCTCGAGGCATTCGCGGTGAATACCGCGGAGTTCATGGGACGTGAACGCGACCTGCTGTTAGACGGAGCCGGTGTCCCCACGCTGCGCACGCAGATGAAGGGCAAGCACGTCCTCGTCGTCGTTCGCGGTTACGACTTCGCCACCGACCTGAAATCGCTCAAGCACTACATCCGCGAGTACAAGCCTGTACTCATCGGCATCGACGGGGGAGCTGACGCGCTGCTGGAGGCTGGGCACCGTCCACACCTCGTCGTCGGCGATATGGATGCGGTCTCCGACTCGGCGCTCACCTGTGGAGCCGAGGTGGTCGTCCACGCCACGCCCGATGGCCGCGCGCCAGGTCTGCTGCGAGTGCAGGACCTCGGTATCGAACCGGCGACCTTCCCGTCGATGTTGGGCAGCGAAGACCTCGGGCTGCTCCTCGCCGATACCCAGGGCGCGGAACTGATCATCACGGTCGGGACGCATGCCACCCTGCACGAGTTCCTCGACCGAGGACGAGCTGGCATGGCGTCGTCCTTCCTGACCCGGCTGAAGCTGGGGGCGAAGCTGCTCGACGCCAAGGGCGCCGCCACGCTGTACCGCAACCGGATCTCCGGTTGGGCGCTGCTGCTGCTCGTCCTCGCCGCTGCTGTTGCGGTGGTCGCCGCCGTCGCGGTCGCCGACACCAGCAACCACTACTTCGACAACATCCACATCTGGTGGAACGACGCCGTCAATTGGGTACAGGACCGCTTCTCGTGATCTCCTTCCGCTACCACATCGTCTCGATCGTCGGCGTCTTTCTGGCCCTCGCGGTAGGCATCGTCATCGGGACGACCGCACTCAACGGGCCTGTGACGCAGGACCTGCGCAACCAGGTGAAGTCGCTGAAGAGCGATCGCTCGCAGCTGTCCGGGCAGGTCCAGGGCCTGCAGTCGCAGGTGGACAACGCCAGTCAGTTCGCCGCGACGTTCGGTGCGGCGCTGGTGAAGGATCGCCTCAAGAGTCAGTCAGTGTTGATGGTGGTCCTGCCGGGCGCGACCACCGGGCTGCAGGACTCGGTTGCGAACCAGATCACGGCGGCCGGGGCTGCACTCACCGGAAAATTACAGCTCACCAGCGACTTCGTGGACCAGTCCGGTGCGAGCAGCATCAACAGCTTCGTGACGGTCGTACACCCCCCGGACCTGACGCTGCCGCAGACCAGCGATGCGCGCGTGCTCGCCGCCGCGCTGCTGTCGTTCGTCCTCGCGGGCAAGGGCGCGCCGACCGACCTCAGCGCTGTCCTCACCGGGTTTGCTGGGCTGCACATGATCACCTCGGACCCGAGTTCGATCGAGCCCGCCACCAACATCGTCTTCGTCGGTAGCGGCGCGATGGACCCCGGCTCGTACTCGGGAGTAGCCGAACTCGACCTTGCGACGGCCTTCACCGATCCGTCGGTGGCGGCGCACGTTGTCGTCGCAGGAGACAGCGGATCCGCAAAGCCGGGCGGCATCGTCGGCCTCGTGCGCGGGGGATCGGCGCGATCGAGCGTGTCGACGGTGGACGACGCGGATACGCCGTTCGGACCGTCGTCGGTGGTCCTCGTCGTGCAGGGTGCGCTCAACTCGCAGGTCGGCCACTATGGAACCGCCGAGGGTGCGGACGGGCTCTTCCCGAACGCGGGATAGCGGACACAGCCCGAACGCGGGATATGACGACGACTGATCGGTGCATTCCGGCGCGTCGTTCTCGGCTGGCGCGTGGAGGCTCCTTTGAGTGATAGCGTGGAATTCCGTGGATCAAGCGACCTCCTCGAGTAAGACACAGACCAAGCACCTGTTCGTCACCGGCGGCGTTGCCTCTTCGCTCGGCAAGGGCCTCACGGCCTCGAGTCTGGGATCTCTCCTCAAAGCGCGCGGCTTGCGCGTCACGATGCAGAAGCTGGATCCGTACCTCAACGTCGACCCCGGCACGATGAACCCTTTCCAGCATGGCGAAGTTTTCGTCACCGAGGACGGTGCTGAGACCGACCTCGACATCGGCCACTACGAGCGGTTCCTCGATACCGACCTCGTGGGTTCGGCGAATGTCACCACCGGACAGATCTACTCTTCGGTGATCGCCAAGGAACGGCGTGGTGAGTACCTCGGTGACACGGTGCAGGTGATCCCGCACATCACCAACGAGATCAAGGCGCGGATCCGCGCGATGGCAGAGCCCGGGGCAGACGGTGCAACGCCGCACGTGGTGATCACTGAGATCGGTGGCACCGTTGGCGACATCGAGTCGCTGCCGTTCCTTGAGGCCGCGCGCCAGGTTCGTCACGACGTGGGGCGCGAGAACTGCTTCTTTCTGCACGTCTCGCTCATCCCCTATCTCGCGCCCTCGGGCGAGCTGAAGACAAAGCCGACGCAGCACTCCGTCGCCGCGTTGCGCAGCATCGGCATCACGCCGGATGCACTGGTCTGCCGAAGCGACCGTGAGATCCCGGACGGTATGAAGCGCAAGATCTCGCTGATGTGTGACGTCGACACCGAAGCGGTAGTCGCGGCGCCCGATGCGCCGAGCATTTACGAGATCCCGAAGGTGCTGCACGCCGAGGGACTTGACGCCTACGTCGTGCGCCGCCTCGGACTTCCGTTCCGCGACGTCAACTGGTCGGTATGGGGCGATCTACTGGACCGTGTGCACAATCCCAAGTCAGAAGTGACCGTCGCGCTCGTCGGCAAGTACATCGACCTGCCCGACGCCTATCTCTCGGTCTCTGAAGCGCTGCGCGCAGGCGCCTTCGCACACCGCTCGAAGGTGAAGATCAAGTGGGTCGCCTCCGACGAGTGCGAGACCGTGGCGGGCGCCGAGAAGGCGCTCGCTGGAATCGACGGCGTGGTGATCCCCGGGGGCTTCGGCATCCGGGGTATCGAGGGAAAGATCGGCGCGCTCAAACACACCCGTGAGCGGGGGATCCCGACGCTCGGCCTATGCCTGGGACTGCAGTGCATCGTTATCGAGGCGGCGCGCAACCTTGCCGGCATCGAGGCGGCAAGCTCCTCGGAATTCGATCCACAGACGCCCGACCCGGTGATCGCGACGATGGCCGAGCAGGTAGACATCGTCAGCGGCGAGGGCGACCTCGGGGGGACGATGCGGCTGGGCGCCTATCCTGCGACGCTCAAAGCCGGCTCGGTCGTGGCCCGTGCCTACGGATCGACCTCGGTATCGGAGCGCCACCGGCACCGGTACGAGGTGAACAACTCCTACCGCGACAGGCTCGAGGCCGCCGG
Organism: Jatrophihabitans sp.; assembly: GCA_036502295.1. GTDB lineage: Bacteria > Actinomycetota > Actinomycetes > Mycobacteriales > Jatrophihabitantaceae > DASXYU01. Next base: position 10,507 of record DASXYU010000022.1, read on the forward strand.
CCTGGTCATCTCCGGCACCTCGCCCGACGGTCAACTGGTCGAGTTCGTCGAGCTTCCCGCTGAGGTGCACCCGTTCTACACCGCCACCCAGGCGCACCCCGAGCTGAAGTCGCGCCCTACCCGTGCACACCCGCTCTTCAAGGCGCTTGTCGCGGCGGCACTCGACTACAACGCGGCGGAGCGGCTGCCGGTCGAGCTGGACGAGAGCGAAATCGCCGCGGTGGTGGATGCGGCAGCCTCCGTCTCTGATGATGCGCTCTCCGATCAGATCTCGGCTTGATCCGGTCACATGTCAGAGGTCGACGGTTACCCGGTCCTTGCCAGTGATGAGGTCTACTCCGGTCGCGTAATCGGACTGCGCATGGACAGCATCCGGATGAGCGACGGTTCGGTCGCGCAACGCGATGTCGTTGAGCATCCTGGCGCGGTGGCGGTGGTGGCGATCGATGAGGACGATCCGCGCGGAGTGAACGTGGTGACTGTGAGCCAGTACCGCCATCCGCTTCGGCTTCGGCTGGTGGAACTACCGGCAGGTCTGCTCGACGTCGACGGTGAGTCGGCGCTGTTGGGCGCACAGCGAGAACTTGCTGAAGAGGCATTGCTGGCGGCTGACGAGTGGCACGTTCTGCTCGACATCTTCACCTCGCCGGGCATGTCGAATGAGGCGGTGCGTGTGTACCTCGCCCGAGGGCTGCGTCCCGCACCTCGTCCTGCCGACTTCGAAGTGGAGCACGAGGAGCTCACGATGACGGTGGAGCGGGTTTCACTGGATGAGCTCGTGAGGCAAGCTCTGCGCGGCGAACTCACGAACGCGATCGCGGTAGCGGGCGTACTTGCCCTCGCTCACGTCGTCGGCGCTGGCATCGACGGCGCGGGACTGTCGCTGCTGCGTCCGGCCGACGTACCGTGGCCCGCCCGCCCAGGGCGCTGAGTCCGAAGTCTGCGTTCGATGGCATCGCGAGCAACCTTGCCCAGTGCACCCGAGGCGGTGATCCGAAGCTACCTCGACCACCTCGCGGTCGAACGCGGTGTCGCTGCAAACACACTGAGTTCGTATCGGCGCGACCTCGCGCGCTACCTCGACTTCCTCAGTGCGCGCGGAGTCAGCGACATCGCTGCCGTCGACAGCTCGACCGTGAGCGCCTTTCTCGCCCACCTGCGCGAAGGCGACACCGATCACCAGTCGTTGTCCGCGACGTCGGCGGCCCGTGCCGTTGTCGCGGTACGCGGGTTGCATCGCTTTGCGCTGCGCGACGGATACGTCGCAGTGGACGTCTCGCGCGAGGTGAAGCCACCGACGCCGGCACGCCGTCTCCCGAAGGCGATCTCGGTCGAGGACGTGGAGCGTCTCCTCGATGCGGCCGGCTACGACGGAACCGCGTTGGCGCTGCGCGATCGCGCATTGCTGGAGGTGCTCTACGGGACGGGCTCCCGTATATCGGAGGCTGTCGGCCTCGACGTCGATGATGTTGATCTCGCGGGCCGCACCGTGCTGCTCTCGGGCAAGGGCGGAAAGCAACGGCGGGTGCCTCTTGGCTCGTTCGCGGCGGACGCGATCGAGGCG
>DASXYU010000023.1:0-32313 GCA_036502295.1 Jatrophihabitans sp.
GAGCGGATCACCGATCTGGTGCAGCCGATCATCGCGGGCAAGGCGGACATCGTCATCGCCGACCGGCAGGTGCACCTGGTCGACCACTTCTCGCCGCTGAAGGTCAGGCTGCAGCGGCTGGGCAGCAAGGTGGTGAACCTCGCCGCTGGCACCGAACTGCCGGATGCGGCGAGTGGTTTTCGGGCCTACTCCCGCGACAGCCTGCTGCACCTGAACACGATCACCCGCTTCAGCTATTGCATGGAGACGATCATCCAGGCGGGCAACAAGAAGCTGAAGATCGACAGCGTGCCTGTGGTGACGAACGAGAAGACTCGCGAGTCGCGGCTCTTCAAGTCGATGGGCCAGCACATCCGGATGAGCGCGGGCGCCATCATCCGCGCCTACATCATGTACAAGCCGTACGTGATCTTCACGTTCCTCGCCGTGTTCTTCGGGGTGCTAGGTCTCATTCCGTTCATCCGCTGGGCGGTCTTGCAGTTCACTGACAAGGAGCCGGGCGGGCACGTCCAGTCGTTGATCATCGGCTCTGTCTGCCTCATCATTGCCTTCATGTCGGTAATGCTCGGCGTGATCGCCGACCTCATCAGGACGAACCGCAGCCTCATCGAGGACGGTCTGGAACACACGAAACAGATCCGCTTCAAGTCCAGTGAGGACGTCGCCGAGAGCACGGTCTGGCGGGATCGGGACCTGGTCCGTTGAGTTCGGTGCGGGAGAGCCTGCGGACACTCCCACGGATTGTCTGGATCGTCGTCGCAGTCCAGACTCTGCTCATCATTGCGACCGGCCTGCTGTACCCGACCTTCCAGGAGCCCGACGAGGTCCTGCACGTCGACTACGTGCTGGCGCATCGCCACGGCGAATGGTTCGACGGACCGGCTGAGCGGCTGCCGCAGTCCGGCGTCATCAACAGCTGGGCGACAGTGCCGATGACACAACTGCACCAGCACCTCGGCGACAAGACGATCACCCCGCGTTCGGAGCGTAAGTCGTTTGACGCGGTCGGCACCGCGCCGATGCCGAGCAACACCCAACCGAACCAGATGGTGCAGCACCCCTTCGGCTACTACGGTCTTGCCGCCGGCTGGAGCTATCTGCTGCCGGACTTCGAGCATCATCGCTTCGACATCCAGGTGTGGTGGCTGCGGCTGCTGTCGGTGCTGCTGATGATGCCGGTGCCGATTCTCATCTACCTCGCGGGTCGCCGTCTCACCGCGAACCCCTCGATCGCCTTGCTCGCCTCGATACTGCCGATGGGGTTACCGACGTACCTGCGTACGGGTGCGTCGGTCTCCAATGACGTGCTGATGGTGAGCATCGGTGCCTGGCTGATGTATGAGCTGGCGAAGGTGCTCACCGGAGACCTCACGAAGAAGACCGCGCTGCGCGTCGGAATCTCATGGGGTCTGCTGCTGCTGGTCAAGGGCTTCGCCCTCGTCATGCCGCCGGTGATCGTCCTCGCCTATCTCATCGCTGCCCGAGGGCGGATCCGAGAACGTATCCGCAGAGCGATCAGTCCGCTCGTCCTCGCGGGCGCGGTGGGTGTCGCGCTCGGTGGCTGGTGGTGGATCCGCAACGAGATCGTCTACGGCGCGATTCAGCCGCACGGTCGCGGTGATCTGTGGCCGAGCACTCGCCTCTACGGCAGGCACCTCGGTGGATCGAAGGTCGATCTCCTCACCGGCTTCATCAAGCGGGTCGTGCATCGCACCTTCGGTTCGCTCGGCCTCGTCGACAAGCCGTCCTGGCCGACCGTACTGCTCACCACGATGTTCATCGTCGGGCTGCTGCTCGTGCTCGGTGGCATCTGGCGCGGCTTCGCGGCGTCATCGGCACCGCGCGGTGCGGCGCTCACCTACTTCTTGCCCGTGCCGCTCGTCCTTGCCGTGGTTCTGGTCGGCATCAAGCACATCTGGAACACGTCGCACACCATTCCTGGCGTGCAGGTGCGTTACCTCTGGGCATTCATGCCGGGCATTGCGGTACCCGTTGCGGTGTTAATCGTGTGGCTCGCGGCACGACTGCGGCTGAGCAGATTCGCAGCGGTCATCTGTTACGTCCTCATCGGCGTATTCGAGCTGTGCAACGCGCTGCTGGTGGTGAGCCAGCAGTTCGGAGATCCGACCGGGTCGTGGTTCAGCAGACTGCGCTCCGGCCTGCACTTCGTCATCGGGTGGTACCCGTTCTCGCCGGTGCTTTCGGTTCTGCTCATCGTGTTGACGGCTGCGGGCGGCTTGGTGCTCGGTGGCGCCCTGCTGCGGCAGGCGACGCGTGCTCAGATTCCGGCGCGGATCGATGAACCTGAACCTGCTCTGGTCGGTTAGCCGGCGTGTCCGAGGGCGTCGCTGCCATCGCCAAGGTCTGCGCCGTCGTGGTGACCTATCGCCCGCGCCTGGAATCGCTCGCCGCCGCCCTGGATTCGGTGCAGGTGCAGGTGCAGGCGCTCGTCGTGGTGGACAACGCCTCGCCTGACGCGGCCGCACTCGCCGCCGTCATCGCCGGACGGGGTGCGACGTTGCTAGGACAGGACTCGAACGTCGGCCTGGCTCGTGCGCAGAACATCGGGATCGAATGGGCGCGTGAGCATGGCTTCAGCCACGTCCTCATCCTCGATCAGGACAGCGTGCCGGCGCCCGACATGGCGCAGCAGCTACTCGCGGCGCTGCAGCGCACCGGTGCGCGCCGTCGGGTGGCAGCGGCGGGACCTCGCTTCCACGACCCGCGTGAGGGGCGCGACTACCCGTTCATCTCGGTCGGCTTTCCCCGCAGCACAAAGCTCTGGTGCGACGCCGGCAACCCCGACATCGAGACCGACTTCCTCATCAGCAGCGGCTCGCTCATCCCGCTCGCGGTGATCGATGAGATCGGCACTATGGATGAGGGACTCTTCATCGACAACGTCGACATGGAGTGGAGCTTTCGCGCGCGGTCGAAGGGGTTCGTCCTCTTGGGTGTGTGTGGTGCCGTGATGACGCACGAACTCGGCGATGACCGGCAGAGCCTGCTCGGCTATGCGCAGGTGGTCCACGGGCCGGTGCGGCTGTACTACATCATGCGTAACCGGGTGCTGCTCTATCGCCTGCCCTACACGCCGCGGATCTGGATCGCGCAGGACCTGCTTCGCCTGCCGGTGAAGTTCCTCATCTTCAGCGTGCTGGTGGCTCCCCGGCTGCGCAACACGCGCTACATGCTTCGCGGTCTCTGGGACGCGCTGCGTAGCCGGCGCGGGCCGTGCCCACTGGAGGCGTCGTGACTGCGGTCGTGACCGTGCTGATGGCGACCTACAACGGACGGGACTGGCTGCCCGAGCAGGCCGCCTCGATCCTCGATCAGGAGGGTGTTCAGGTGCGCCTCGTCGTCTCGGACGACGGTTCGGATGACGGCACGTGGGAGTGGTTGCAGGAACTCGCCGCCGGTGATGCGCGGGTGCGACTGCTGCCTCGCGGCGAGCGGCTGGGGACGGCCGCGGCGAACTTCTACCGGCTCATCGCCGAGCACGTCGAGGACGACGGCGGCTATGTCGCCCTCAGCGATCAGGATGACCGATGGCTGCCCGGCAAGCTCGCCGCACAGACCGCACTACTCGACGCGGGGCGTTACGACGGCGTCTCCAGCGACGTCATCGCCTTCGATGAGTCCGGGCGCCGGCAGTTGCTTCGCAAGAGCAATCCGCAGCGGCGCTACGACTATCTCTTCGAGAGCGGAGGACCGGGTTCCACCTTCGTCCTCACGCCACGGTTGGTGCGGCTGGTCCAGGAACAGCTCGCGCAGCCGGGCGGTGGCGCCCGCAGCGTCGAGGCACATGACTGGCTGATCTATGCGCTCTGCCGCGCGGCGGGTTGGCGCTGGCTCATCGAAGACCGGTCCTGGGTGGACTACCGGCAGCACTCCGACAACGAGCTGGGCGCGAACAAGGGTCTGCGCTCAGCCCTCTGGCGGCTGCGGAAGATCAAGCAGGGCTGGCACCGCCAGCAGGTACTCACCCTCACCGACCTCGCCATCGGGCTCGCGTCTGACCCCGCGCGCAGCGAATTGGAACAATTGAGAACAGCCTTATGCGATAAGGGGATTCACGGTCGTCTGCAGTTGATCAAAGGCAGCGCCGAACTCCGCCGTCACCCCCGCGACCGCGCCGTCCTCGCCGCGCTCATCGCCGCCGGCCTCTGGTAATTGCGTGGATGCCAATCCCACGCGCACTTGATCAACACGCTGAGATCGTTTGGATCTGAACGATCTCAGCGTGTTGATCAAGGTCGTTCGCCTTGGGGGGATCCATGCGGCAGCTCCAGAGTTGCTGCCTCAAAGGCGGCAGTCGTGGCCCGCGCTTCCGCCAGTAAAGAGGCTGCATACGAGGCAGAGTGGCCGAACAGGCTCGACGGCTCGGTTCGTTTGCGATGGCTCGACGCAGGCGAATACTCCTGCGACTTCGGTAGTTACGCTGCCATCAAAATCATCACACCGGACGGGTGCCGTTCTGTACGCCGAGGCGAACCTTCTCTACTCGTCCGGCTCGTCCGGCAGACGACTAGAGCAGATGCCCGAGGCCGTCGGCCTTGAGCTGATCCACCATCTTCTTCACGTCCTGCGCTCGATCGATGGTGGTGACGAGGATGGCGTCTCCCGCGTCGACGAGGACGACGTTCTCGATGCCGACGATGGCGTAGGTCCGCCCGCCCTTCGCGGCGAAGACGAGCCCGGTGGCGTCGAGGGAGTGCACCGCGTTCACCTCGCCGAGGATCACCGGCGTGTCGTTCCTATGCGGATTCACCGCGGCGAGCGAGGCGAAGTCGCCGACGTCGTCCCAGCCGAATGAGCCCGGCACGACTGCCACGTGCCCCTCGGCCGCGGCCGGCTCGGCGACCGCGTTGTCGATGGCGATCTTCTCCAGCCCCTCCCAGAGTTCCTCAAGGCGCTCGGGCTCCGCCGCGATGGCGCGCACCCCCGCCGCCAGCTCCGGGTGCCAGACGGAGAGCAGGTCGAGCAGCACGCGCGCCTTCACCACGAACATGCCGGCGTTCCAGCGGTAGTGACCGACATAGAGGTACTCGGCGGCGGTCTGCGCGTCCGGCTTCTCGACGAAGGCCTCGACGTTGAAGGCACCGGTGTCGTCTATGGGTTCCGAGATGCGGATGTAGCCGAAGGCGGTGGAGGGATGTGTCGGTTCGATGCCGATCGTGACGATCTTGCCAGCGGCGGCCACCTCGATCGCGGTGCGTACGACCTCTCGGAAGGCCTCGGCATCGCGGACGATGTGGTCGGCGGCGAAGGAGCCGATGATCGCCTCGGGGTCACGCCGTTCGAGGATCGCGGCGGCGAGTCCGATGGCGGCCATCGAGTCACGCCGGGACGGTTCGGCGATCACGTCCTCTGGTTTCACCGACGGAAGTTGCTCGAGCACCTTGGCGCGGTGGGCCGCTCCGGTGACGACGAGGATCCGGTCATCGCAGAGCGGAGCGAGGCGCTCGACCGTGCCCTGCAGCAGGGAGCATCCGCTGCCCGTGAGGTCCAGCAGGAACTTCGGGAAGCCCTCCCGGGAGAGGGGCCAGAGCCGGGTGCCCGCACCGCCGGCGGGAATGATGGCCCAAAAGCCGGGGACGGACGACATGGTCAGGGAGCCTATCTGTCGCCGTGGGCATCTACAGTCTGCGCATGACGCACGCCACCGCTCTCCCTCCCGAAATGGCGGAGGACGGTCCCGGTTCGGCCGGAATCCGGCGGGTCTGGAGCGCGGGGCGCCGCGTCGACCTGGTCGGCACGCTGGCGCAGTTGTGCCGCGGTGACGGTGACCTCGCCAATCATTTCGATCGGGCAACGGGCGTCTTCTGGCGTGCCTGCGCCACGCCACAGGGCGATGTGACGCTCGCGGTGCGACTGCAGGCGCGCGAGGACGACGGAGACGTCGTGGCCGCTCGCGCATGGGGGCCGGGTGCCGCGTGGGCCCTCGCCACGGTGCCCGCGCTGCTCGGCGGCGACGCCCCCGAGCCTGCGATCGACCTCAGCGGGCATCCTCGGCTGCACGAGGTAGCACGGCGCAATCCCGGCCTGCGGCAGCCGGCCACCGGCCTCGTCCTCGACCAGCTACTGCCGACGATCCTTGAGCAGAAAGTCACGGGGATGCAGGCGCATCGCGCCTGGCGCGGTCTGCTGCGCCGGTACGGCCGTCCTGCGCCCGGCCCCAACCCGAACCTGCGCGTTCCCCCGGCCGCCGAAACGGTGCTGCAAATACCCACGTGGGTCTGGCACCGCCTCGACGTCGACCACTCGCGCGTGCGCGCGCTGCGGGCTGCGGCGACGGTCGCGCGGCGGCTGGAGGAGTGCGCCGCGATGGAGCCCGAGGCCGCCCTGGCGCGACTTCGCTCCGTCCCCGGTATCGGCGTATGGACGGCGGCCGAGGTCGCCCAGCGCGCCTTCGGCTACGAGGACGCGGTGAGCGTCGGCGACTTCCACCTGCCGAGCAGCGTGGTGCACTTCTTCACCGGCCGGGCGCGGGGCAGCGACGAGGAGATGCTCGAACTCCTCGAGCCGTGGCGCGGCCACCGGCAGCGGATCATTCGTCTCGTCCTGCTCGCCGGCGTCCACAAGCCCAAGTTCGGCCCCCGCTACGCACCCCTGGACATGCGCGCGTTCTGACCTGCGACCCCGTCGATTGACACATTCTGCCATTTGGCAGAATGTGTCGTATGACCATCGCGAGCGTCCCCACCAGCGGTCTGGCCGAACGCAAGAAGCAGCGGACACGAGAAGAACTCGCGACGGCAGCAATCACGTTCTTCCTGCAACGCGGCTACGACGCCACCACGGTGGAGGACATCGTCGCTGCGGTTGATGTCTCGCCGCGCACGTTCTACCGCTACTTCCCCGCCAAGGAGGACCTCGTCCTCGCAATCGGGGAGTCGCACAACGAGGAACTCGTCGCAGCAGTTCGTGCGCGGCCGGCGAGTGAATCGCCGCTCACCGCCGTGCAGAACGCCATCCGTCAGACACAGGTGCTCGGCCCGCAGGACCTCGACAGGGTCCGGTCGTTCCGGACGCTGCTGAGCGGCACCTCCGCGCTGCGAGGACGGTGGCTGATCGAGCGGCAGCAGGATCAGCAGCGGCTCGCGGCAGCACTGGCCGACCGTGAGGGGAAGGCGCCCGAGGTGAGGCACGTCCTCGCCGCGGCGGCCGTCCTCGCCGCTGTGACCATCGCCTTCGACGAGTGGGTCGCCGACGGCGAAGGCGATCCCGTGACACGAGTCCACGACTCCGTCGCACTCCTCGCCACACCACTGCTCTCGACCCGGCCAAGCCACGCCGGCTCAACTCACGGAGATAAGGCGTGACCGACGCAACCGACTCGCGCCGCTGGCTCGCGTTGGGGGTGCTGTGTTTTTCGGTGCTGCTGGTCTCACTCGACCAGACCGTGCTCAATGTGGCGCTGCCGACGCTCATCGGCGACCTGCACCCCAGCGCCAGCGGACTGCCGTGGATCGCCGACAGCTACACGCTCGCCAGCGCCGTCCTCATCATCATCGGCGGCGCGCTGGGTGATCGCTTCGGCAGGCGCAGGATCTTCCTGCTCGGCGTCGCGGTCTTCGGAGTGAGCTCACTGGCCTGCGCGCTGAGCCATGACACGGGCATGGTGATCGCCGCCCGCGGTGCGATGGGGCTCGGTGCCGCGCTGCTGATGCCGGCGACGCTGTCGATCATCGCGATGACGTTCGAAGGCGCGCAACGGCTACGTGCCATCGGGATCTGGGCGGGCGTGAGCGGCATCGGCACCGCCGCCGGGCCGCTGCTGGGCGGCTGGCTGCTGCAGCACTACTGGTGGGGATCGGTCTTCCTCATCAACGTGCCAATCGCCGTCGCCGCACTCATCGCCGGCTACCTGGTCATCCGGGAGAGCCGCGCCCCGCACGACGTGCCGCTCGACATCTTAGGAGTCGTACTCTCCTCGCTCGGGCTTGCCGCCATCACCTACGGCCTCATCGTCGCTCCGGATCACGGGTGGGGCTCGGTTCAGGCACTGGCGCCGCTGCTCGGCGGCGTCGCGCTGGTCGTCGTCTTCGTCTTCTGGGAACGACGCTGCAGCACACCACTGATCGACCTGCACCTCTTCGGCAACCGGACCTTCTCCTCCGCCCTCGGTGCGGTGACGGCGATCTTCTTCGTGATGTTCGGTGTCAGCTATCTCTTCAGCCAGTTCATCCAGTTCGCGCAGGGGCACGACTCCTTCGGCGTCGGGCTGCGTTTCCTGCCGCTGGCGATCGGCACCCTAATCAGCGCGAACCTGGCACCACGGATCACGCACAAGCTGGGCCTGCGCGCAGTGATGGTCGTCGGCATGGTGATGATCGTCGTCTCGCTCGTCCTGTTGGCCGAAATGCAGGCGGACTCCTCGGACTGGCTGCTCATCGCCTCGTTCGGGCTCATCGGCTTGGGCATGGGGCTCGTCATCGCGCCCGCCTCGAGCGCCATCATCGGCACGCTGCCACCCGCGAAGGTCGGTGCGGGCTCCGGGCTGCGCAGCATGGTGCAGTTGCTCGGCGGCTCCTTCGGCGTCGCGATCATCGGCAGCCTCGCCACTCAGCGCTATCGCGCACACATCAACCACGACCTGAACACCACCCTGCAGGGTCTGCCGCCCGCAGCCCGCACACAGGTCGCCGACCAGATCGGGCACGCCGTCGCCGTCGCGAAGACGCTGCCGCCGGATCTCGCCAAGGCCACCACGACGGCGGCGAGTAACGCCTTCGTCAGCGGCATGCACCTCGACGCGATCGTCGGCGCCGCGGTCATGGTCGTGGCGACGATCGTCGCGGCGATCTTCATCCCCCAGCGCGTGGAACACGCGATGCTCCCGGCGCCGCTCGAGCCCGGACCGGTCGAAGCGGCCGAGGCCCTGAGCTAACGGGCGACTTGCAGGACGGCGTCGCCGAGGACGGGCCACACCTCGGCGGCCCAGGGTCCGAAGTCGCGGTCGGAGAGGGCAACGACGCCGAGGTTCACCTCGGGGTCGATCCAGAACATGGTGCCGCGCTGCCCGAAGTGGCCGTACGTCCTCGGCGAGTTCGTCGTCCCGGTCCAGTGCGGCGACTTGTGGCCGCGGATCTCGAAGCCGAGCCCCCAGTCATTCGGGTCCTGCTGGCCGAAGCCGGGCAGGACGCCCCGCAGTCCCGGGTACTGCACCGAGCCAAGCTCGTCGAGTGTCTGCCGCGACAGCAAGCCCGTGGGACTGAGCAGTTCCTGGATCACCCGGGCGATGTCGGCAACCGTGGAGATGCCGTCGCGCGAGGGGAGTCCGGGCAGCGACGTGCCCCGTAACGCGAGCGGTTGGACGAGTGCCTGATCGAAATACGTGGAGAACGGCATTCCCGTGGCATCCGCGACGAGTTCACCGGCACGGTCGATGCCGACGTTGGAGTAGACGCGCCGCGTCGCCGGAGGGAAGGAGCGCAACATCCGCTCGGGAGCCAGCCCCGAGGCGTGGCTGAGCAGGTGCCGCAGTGTCGCCCCGGGGACGACGTCCTCGTCGGCCGGAGCGCTGAGTTCGAGGGCCTCCTCCTCGACCGCGACGAGGATTGCCAGCGACGCCAGAGGCTTCGTCACCGAGGCGAGGGTGAACCGGCGGTCGAGGTCGCCGACCGCGGCGAGGACGCCGTCAGGCCCGACGACTGCTGCGCCCGCGTCCGCCACCGGCCAGGACGGCACCGCAGCCAGCGCCACGTCGAAGTCGCTCACGCCGAGTCAGAGTCCTAAGCGGGCGCGGGCGGCCTCGAGCAGACGAGGCAGCTCCGGCGCGGCGTTCTCCGGCAGTTCGTTCCAGGAGAACCACTGCAGGTCGAGGGACTCCTCGCTGCGCACCGGTTCGGCGCCCTCGGGTGCCACGGCGAGGAAGCGGACGTCGAAGTGACGCGTCGGCACGCCGAGCGAGCACGTGATCGCGTGCACGTCGAGGCCGAGCGGTACCGGGTCGAGGGAGAGTGAGCCGATCCCGCTCTCCTCGCGTGCCTCGCGCGCCGCGGCGTCGAGCAGGGTGCGGTCGCCGGGTTCGCAGTGCCCGCCGAGCTGAACCCACAGCCCGACCCGCGGATGGAGGGTGAGCAGGACGGTACGACGCGACGGGTCGATCACCAGTGCGCTGGCGGTGAGATGCCCCGGGGCGCAGCTGCGCCACATCGCGTCGGGGCGGGCTGCGAGAAAGCCGAGGAATGCCTGGCGCAATGCGAGGTCGGAGTCGAGGCTGTTCATCGCGGTGATCACCGCTGCGGCGTCCTCGTGCAGCTCGGGCGGCATCGTGGTCGCCCAGCCGACATCTTCGCGTCCGATCGCTATCGCCTCGGCGGTACCGAGGCGGAAGAGGTCGTCCTCCGAGCCACGGATCAGCGTCGCCGTGCCCTTGCCGTCGTCGACGAGCGCTCCGTCGATCGCGAGTCCGCGCACGATCGCCACGGGCACTCCGCCGAGCTTGCCCTTCACCAGGTCGCCGGCGGCGGCGATCTCGTCGGCGACGGCCACCTGCGTCACCTCGAGGACGTTGCCGTAGGAGTCCACGGTGCCGCGCGGGTCGGTCAATGCGGCGAGGCCGGCGACTCCGATCGCGGTGTCGACGATGCCCGCCCGCCACGGGCGCCCCATCGAGTCGCTGATGACGACGGCCACGTTGGCGCCGGTCGCCTCACGGATCGCCTCGCGCAATGCCTGCGCCGACGCATCAGGGTCGAGGGGCAGCAGCGCAATCTCGTTGCGGGCCACGTTCGAGAGATCGACACCGGCGGCCGCGAGGACGAGCCCGTTGCGGTTCTCGACGATCTTTAGCGTGCCGCGGGAGGCGACGACCCGGACCGTCTCCGCGTCGATCGCGCTCTGTCGCACCGCCTCGCGCGTATCCGGGTCGGCGGAGTCGAGGACGATGAGACGTCCTTCGACCTTGCTCACCGCCTTGGAGGTGACGACGAGGATGTCGCCGTCCTGCAGTTGCGGGGTGCGCGCGACGATCTCGGCGGCGAGGTCGTCGCCGGGGCGCAGGTCGCCGATGCCGAGAATGGGAATGATCTCGATCCGGTCCGCCCGGTGGTCTGGCAGCGATTGAGTGGGCCGCGGAGCGGCCGAGCCGAAATCAGACACCGGCCAGCGCCAGTGCGGTGCGGACCATCGCGGCGGTGGCGTCGTCGTCAGTCATGTAGAGCGGCACCGCCCGGACCTGCACGCCGGGGACGTCCGCGGTGTCGGTCTCATGGATGAGCCAGCCGTCGAGCAGACCGCCGGAGCTGCGTGCACCGTAGTGACGGCCGACGCCTTCGGCGCTGACCTCGACCCCGATCGCCGGCAGGCACGAGTCGGCCATGCCGCGGACGGGACCACCGCCGATGATCGGCGAGAGTCCGACGACCGGGGCCGTGCCCTCGGCGACGGCGTCGCGGATGCCCGGGACGTTGAGGATCGTCCCGATGGAGACGACGGGGTTGCTCGGCGCGACGAGGACGATGTCAGCCTCGTTGATCGTCTCGAGGACCCCAGGTGCGGGCTTCGCCGAGTCCAGCCCGACCTGCACGAAGGCCTCGGCCGGAATCGAGGCGCGGTGCTTGATCCACCACTCCTGGAAGTGGATCGCCTTCTTCGCGCCGTCGAGTTCGACCAGGACGTGTGTCTCGCAGCGTTCGTCCGTCATCGGCAGCAACGTGATCCCAGGCTGCCAGCGGGAGCAGAGCGCGGCGACGACGTCGCTGAGCGGATAGCCCGCGTCGAGCATGCGGGTCCGGACGAGGTGGGTGGAGATGTCGAGGTCGCCGAGGTTGAACCAGGTGGGTTCGGCGCCGTACTTCTTCAGTTCGTCCTGGATGCGCCAGGTCTCGCCCGCGCGACCCCAGCCGCGTTCGACATCGTTGGCTCCGCCGAGGGTGTACATCACCGAGTCGAGGTCGGGCGTGATGCGCAGGCTGTGCAGGGTGATGTCGTCACCGGTGTTGATGATGGCGGTGATGTCATCGCCCGCGCAGGCCGCCCGCACGCCTCGCAGGAACTTGGCTCCGCCGATACCCCCGGCCAGGACTGCAATCCGCACCTGACCAAACTACCTACCCCAGGTAAGCGGCCCGACGGGCTTTCAGGATCGCACCGACTTCGTGCATCGTCACCTCGCGCGCCCCACGTGCGACAGCCTGTTCGCGCAGGTGTGCCGGGAGGTCGTGATGCCAGCGCCACGGGTGATCCTGGAAGAACCGCCGCGGGATACCCAGTTCGTCGGCCATCGCGTGCAGTTCCTCGCGAGTGTCGGCGAGCAGGTGGCAGAACTCGGTGAGGGTACCCCCGCCAGTGAGGGCGTAGCCGGTGGGGGAATAGCGAAGTCCGGCATCGGGATATTCGCGAACCGTGTCGACGTAGCACGTCATCGGCGGGCTACGTCGACCTTGGGGGCACCCCCGCCAACGAGGGCGTAGCCGGCGGGGGAGTAACAGGTCACTACTTTTTGGCGGCGACCAGCAGCCCGTCGCCGACCGGAATGAGGACGGGGACGAGTCGCTCGTCGGCACCGACGTTGTGCACGACCTCGCGCAGTGTCGTCGTCTCGAGGTCATCGACAGCCGGATCGGCCACGCGGTCGTGCCAGAGCGCATTGTCGATCGCCATCACGCCACCAGAACGCAGCAGTCGCACTGCCTGCTCCACATACAGTGCGTACTCGGTCTTCTCGGCGTCGATGAAGACCACGTCGTAGGCATCGTCGCGCAGGCGCGGCAGTAACTCGGCCGCGGCGCCGTTGATCATCCGGTAGCGAGTGGGGGCGATGCCGGCCTCGGTGAAGGCCTCCCGCGCCGCACGCTGGTTCTCGCCCTCGACGTCGATGGTGGTCAGGACGCCGTCCTCGGCCATCCCCTCGAGCAGTCGCAGGCCGGAGACACCCGCCCCGGTGCCGATCTCGACGACTGCCTTCGCGTTGGTGAGGACGGCGAGCAGCCGCAGGGTGGTGCCGCCGGCGGGGCCGATGGGGACGCAGCCGAGTTCGCGGGCACGTGCACGGGCGCTCTCGATCACCTCGTCCTCGACCGCGAAGGTCTCGGCAAAGGCCACACTCGCCAGGTTCACCATCGCATCAGCCATGTTGTCCAAGTTAAGCCATCGAGTCGACTATGAGCTGCAGATCCTCCGGGGACGTGCGCGGGTTGACGATCGCGAAGCGGGTGCAGACCTTGCCGCGATGGGTGGTCGCCGTGACGAAGGCGAGCTGCTCCTCCACGATGCGCGCGCTCCAGGCGGCGTAGTCCTCGGCCTGCCAGCCGACACGCTCGAAGATGAGGACGGAGAGGTCGGGTTCGACGAGCAGCTCGAGGTGTGGGGCGGCCTCGATGATGTCGCGTCCGGCACGGGTGACCTGCAGGGTGCGCTCGATAGCGGCGGTGTAGGCGGCGGTGCCGTGCACGGCGAGTGAGAACCAGAACGGCAGGCCGCGGGCGCGACGGGTGAGCTGGATCGCGAAGTCGCTGGGGTTCCACTCTCCCCCACCGGCTATGCCGGCGGGAGGTACCCCCGGGCGACCATTTAGGACTTCGAGGTAGCCGGCATGCTGGGTGTGGGCGCTGCGTCCGAGTTCCGGGTCGCGGTAGAGCAGGGCGCAGGAGTCGAACGGGGCGAAGAGCCACTTGTGCGGGTCGACGATGAAGGAGTCCGCCTGCTCGATGCCGGCGTAGAGATCACGCACACTCGGGGCGGCGAGTCCCGCTGCGCCGTAGGCGCCATCGACGTGCAACCACCAGCCGTTGTCCTTGGTGACGGCGGCGATCCCGGCGATGTCGTCGATGACTCCGACGTTCGTGGTGCCGGCGGTGGCGACGACCGCGAAGATTCCGTCACGTTCGTCGGGATCCAGCGCGGCGACGGTGGCGGCAAGCGCGTCGCCCGTCATTCGTCCTCGTTCATCGCCGGGTACCTCGATCACCGCGACGTCCATCACGACCTTCAGCGCGTGCTTCACCGAGGAGTGCGTCTCCTCCGTGACGGCCACGGCCCAGCGGGACGGAGCAACTCGGCGTCCCCTCGCCGTCTCCCGGGCAGCCACCAGTGCCGACAGGTTGCCGATGGTGCCGCCCTGCACGAAAGCACCGCCTGCCTCCGGCGGGAGTCCGGCGAGGTCGGCGAGCCAGCGCAGTGCCTGATTCTCGGCGAAGACGGCGCCGGAGCCCTCCAGCCAGCTGCCGGCGTAGACGCTGGAGGCGCCGACGAGCATGTCGAAGGCCGCTGCCGCCTTGGACGGGGCGGACGGGATGAAGCTGAGGTAGCGCGGATGGTCCATGGAGAGGCAGGCCGGGCCGAGGACGTCCTCCCAGAGCCGGATCGCCGCGTCGGCGCCGATTCCGGTGGCCGTAACAGTCTCGCCGGTTGCCGCGAGCAACTGCTCCGGAGACATCGGGCGGTCGAGCGGCGCCTCCATCTCCAGACGCCGGAGGCAGTAGTCGGCCAGAGCTCGCGACATCTCAGCAGCCGCAGCGTCATAGGTATGCACGCGGTGATTCTCGCGCTTTTGGTCTCGGGTCCGGGTATCGCCTGACTCAAGACCAGGAGTTGGCTCACAGCGGAACCCGAGGCGGTCCAGGTACGTTGGTCTCACGATGAGTGACACAGCTGTGTGGCAGACCCCCAGTTGGGACGAGGTCGTGCGTACCCACGCCGACCGCGTCTACCGGCTTGCGTATCGCCTCGCCGGCAATCGCGCCGACGCCGAGGACCTCACCCAGGAGACCTTCGTTCGGGTCTTCCGGTCGCTGGCCAACTACCAGCCCGGCACCTTCGAGGGCTGGTTGCACCGCATCACCACGAACCTCTTCCTCGACATGGTCCGCCGTCACCAGCGGATCCGCTTCGATGCGCTGCCCGACGACGTCGGCGATCGCCTCGCCTCCCGCGAGGCGGGTCCCGAGGCGGCCTACGAGCTGAGCAATCTCGACCCCGAGATCCAGCGGGCCCTCGCTGCCCTGCCCGCGGACTTCCGCGTCGCCGTCGTCCTCTGTGATCTGGAGCAGCTCTCCTATGAGGAGATCGCGGCCACGCTCGGGGTGAAGGTCGGCACGGTTCGTTCCCGCATTCACCGAGGACGCGTGCTGCTGCGCGAGGCATTGGCGCACCGGGCGCCCGGGTCGCGCCCCGCGGAGCCCGGAGTCGGGTCGGAAGTTGAGCTGGCGTGACCCAGCATCTGTCTGACGAGGCGGTGGCGGCGTTCGCCGACGGCGTCCTGCGTGGCCGTGTTCGGGAGCGGGCGGCGAAGCACACCGCCGAATGCCCTGAATGCGCCTACGCGGTAGCAGTGCAGCGCGAGGCGATCTGGATGCTGCGCGCGGCACCGGCACCTGAGTTCCCGGTGAGCCTTATCGAGCGCCTCCGTGAAGTCCCCGAGACGACGGAACTGCCGAGCGCACCCGGCGTCGGCCCGGCAGCGGTCGACCATGAGGGTTCGGCCCTCTTTGCCGCCTTCGGCACCCGCGCCGCCTTCCTGCCGTGGCGCCGCGAGAAGCACGACTCGACGTCGGATCAGTAGCGCTCGACGGATGCTTCTGGCCAGGTGTCGAAAGCGGCCTAGACTGGCCACATGTTCAACATCGGGCCGATGGAGCTGTTGGTGCTCGCCGTCATCGGCCTGATCGTGATGGGACCCGAACGGCTGCCGCAGCTGGCCCGTGATGCCGCACGAATGCTCCGCACGCTGCGTGAGATGGCCAACGGTGCCCGCACCCAGCTGCGCGACGAACTCGGCCCGGAGTTCGCCGATGTCGACTTCCGCAACCTCAACCCGCGAACCGCGATCACGCGTGCCGTCCTCGGCGACACCGACACCAGTGACCTCAACCCGGCGAACTTCTTCCGCGATGTCATGAAGGACGAGCCGCCCGTCGACACGGACGCCTCGCGCCCTGCTCAGGGACCGCTCGCCTCAAAGCCCGTCAGCGCTACGCCTGCCGACGTCATGCCATCCGCAGCGGCGTCTGCTGAACAGACCCCGGCTACGCCGAAGCCGGCTGAGCCGACCTTGTTCGACTCAGACGCGACTTAGCGACTGCCGCGCGGCAAGCCGCGACCTGACGATCGCTGCGAGCGCCGCGCCCAGCGCGTCACCCACCACGAAGACCAGGCGCGAGACGATCGCGACCGTCGCGGCCGTACTGCCGCCGAGCGACGACTGGGTGATCGCCACGAACATCGCTTCACGCACACCCAGGCCGCTCGGCACGAAGATCACCAGGAACCCGGCGACCCACGAGACGACGCCGGCGAAGACGACGGTGAAGAAGCTGGGGCTGTGGTCGAAGGTCAATGTCACCACGTAGCAGGCGAGTCCGTTGAGCAGCCAACCCGGCGCGTGCCGCGCGACGAGCAGCACCGACTCGCTCCAGGTCGGTACCTGCTTCTCGGTCGCTCCACCGAACGCCTTCTCGGCGAGGACGAAGACCTTGCCAAGGATCTTCGGGTGCAGGCAGCCCAGCCCGATCGGGATGGCGAGGAAGACCCACCACGTCGAGGCGATCGAGCCGTGTTCGAGCAGGGCGAAGGGCAGCAGCACCGCGGAGACGAGGGCGCCGCAGACGTACGTGGCACCCATCGAGAGTGCGACGCTGTTGTAGGCCACGGCCCGTGGCACGCCGCCGCGCGAGGCGAGTTCACCGCGGCCCACCACTTGGAGGATGCCGCCGGGGACGTACTTGCCGAGGTTGCCGAACTGGTACCAGACGAAGACGTCGATCAGCCGGGGGCGGGTATCTGCGCCTCCGGGAATCAGCGCGGCGATCACCGAACGCCAGACCAGCCCGAGGCTCGTCATCCCGAGGAAGGCGAGCAACACGCCGACCACGACCCAGCCCCAGCTGGCGTGCTTGATCACCTCGCCGTACTGGCTCCACCCGTCGACGATCTTGGAGATGACGAAGTACAGCCCGGCGACCGCGAGGACGGTACCGATGGCGATCGAGATCGCCGCGTACTTCTTCCGTCCTCGTGACTTCTTGGGAGCGGCCTCGACGTCGACAGCCTCGGTCATGAGGCGCTGTCGGGCAGCGGGTTGTAGCGGCGCAGCACGTCGAGCGACTTCTTCTGCGAGAACGGAATGATGCCCTCGGGGTCGGCGTAACCGACGGCGATGAGCATGATCACGCGCTCGTGCGGCTTGAGGCTCAGCGCCTTCACCATCTTCGCCTCGAGCGGCTCGAAGTCCGGCCAGTTGATGACGCTGCTCGCCAGGCCGAGCGATTCGAGGGCGTACATGAAGCCCATCGAGGCGAGGGCGGCGTCGATGTAGATGACGTGCCGGTCACGCGGCGAGAAGTACGAGTCGAGGTTGCCCTTCACCACGATCACCGTCGGGATTTGGTGCCGGTAACCGGCTGTTCCGTTCGGGATCGCGGCGACCTTCTTCACCAGCTCCGGGTCATCGAAGATGAGGTACTCGTACGGCAGGCGGTTGCAGGCCGTCGGCGACTGCCGTCCTACCAACAGCGCCTTGTCGATGAGGTCGCGCGGTACGGGTGTGTCGAGGAACCAGCGCACCGAACGGCGCTGCTCGGCGAGCGCCAACACCTGCTCGTAGGTGACGTCGCTGGTGGCGCCGTCCTTGCGGGCGAAGGGATGCGCCGTCGAGACATCCGGCTCGTAAGCGACCTTCTTGAAACGCTCGAGCGCTGCAGCGATCACGGGGTCGGTGGCGTCGTTGATCTCGAAATAATGGGTGAGGACGTTCTGCGCCCAGACGAGCTCGTCGTGGTCGATACCGTGCTCGCTGCGCTGCGCAAGGTCGATGGCGTTGACATAGAAGTCGAGGGTCTCGCCGATGTAGTCCTTGGCGAAGACGGGGCGCCGCGGTCGCATTGACATCCCCTTCTCGAGGCGGTGGATGTTGCGGCGCAGCTCGACGTGGGTGACGCGGGCCTTGTTGAGGTTGCGGTAGTACTGGCGCCGTCCTCGCAGCACGGCGTACTGCTCCCGATTGAAGGTGAGCAGACCGGGAAGGGCGTACAGCGTCGCGGTGAGGCGGTTCAGCGCACCGAACTCAAGCGTTCCGCGGGTGACTGCCTCGTAGGTCCTGCGGACCCAGGAGATCGCCAGCAGGTTCTTGGCGAGCGTGGTGAGGCGCTTGAGCACTAGGCCGACTCCCTTTGGGCGAGCTCCTGAGCGAGGACGTCGAAATTCACCATCGAGTGTGCCTCAGCGGCCGGCAGATTCGCGTCGATCCGGGCCACGTAGTCCTCCCGGGCGGCGAGGACGTCCTGCACACGGCCGACGATCTTCGCCGCGCTGCTGAGGTCGGAGTAGTCCAGCGCCGCTTCTTGGATGCCGAACGGGGCGAGCACCTCTCCGTATTTGTGCGACCAGCCGATGACCACCGGAGGAACGCGTTCGGTGAGGGCGGAGATCATCGCGTGAAACCGGCTGGCGACAAGGATCTGCGACTGGCTGATGATGGCCCGCAGCTCGGTGGGCAGCAGGTCCTCGTCGAAGAAGATGAGGTTCTCCGGCCGCTTCACCAGCTTCGCGATGTCGCGGCAGATCGGCAGGTCGTTCATGTGCGTGACGCCCTTGTCGGGCTCCGCCGAATGCGCGATCAACACGACCCGAAGGCCGGTGCGCTCGCCGACGAGATCGATAAACTCGGCCGTCACCCTCGGGTAGTCGACCTCGCCGCCCTCGAGGAACGTGGCAACCACCTGGCTGGGCGAGATGGTGAGGTATGGGCCGGGTCCGGCGGCGGCGAGCTTCGCCGCGATGCTCTCGCGGACGGAGTCGGGCACGCGCATGGTGAAGGCCATGTCGCCTGCGGCGGTGACGTTCTTCAGCCCCCGCCCCATCACATGCAGGCCGCGGACGAAGCCTTCGGTGACGTCGCCGCGCGGGCAGACCCGGGCAAGGCGCGGGAGCGTGAGCTTGGCGAGCGCCTTGTTCACCGGGGTCTCGAACGGACCCATCGCCTGGCTGCACTTCACGACCTTCGTCCCGAGCGCCATCGGCACCCAGACCACGAGGGCGTTGTAGACGAGGACGACGGGGCGCCGCCCGTCGACGAAGGAGATGCCGGAGAGGTCGGCGACGAGGTCGGCGTCGGCGATCGTCCTCAGCGCAGGGGCACGCAGCAGACCCCGCCACGGCAGGCGCAGCACCCGGAGCAGGCCGGCGAGGAACGCGAGCGGGATCTGCTTGGTGATCATGTCCTTCGGCGTCTGCGAGACGACCTCGATGTCGATGCCGGCAGCGGCGTAGGCACGCTTGTCCGCCGTGGGGTGAGTCGAGATCGCGACGACCTTCACGCCCGGAACCTTGCCGGGCAGGTTGTCCAGCAGCGACTGCATCATCGACGCGGCGCCCTTGTTCGCGGAGTAGGCAGCCCCGATGGTGGCAATGGTCGGCATTGGTGCGTCCTTCGTAGTGCGGGCTCAGCGGCCGGCAGGGCTGAGGCCGAGGGAACGGCCGACGAGGCTGGTCTGGCGCTTGGCGAGGGAGTCGGCGATCGAGTTCAGCGCCTGCGCCGCCGCGGAGGACGGGTCGGCGAGGACGATCGGGTTTCCGACATCGCCGCCTTCGCGGAGGTTGGTGTCGAGTGGGATCTGGCCGAGCAGCGGCACCCGCGTGCCGGTGATCTGGCTGAGCGAGTCGGCGACGGCCTGGCCGCCGCCGGAGCCGAAGACCTCCATCTTCGTGCCGTCGGGGAGTTCGAGCCAGCTCATGTTCTCGACGACGCCCACGATCTGCTGGTGGGTCTGCAAGGCGATGGAGCCGGCACGCTCGGCGACCTCGCGGGCGGCGAGCTGCGGCGTGGTGACCACCAGCAGTTCGGCGCTGGGGACGAGCTGGGCGACGGAGATCGCGATGTCGCCGGTGCCGGGGGGCAGGTCCATCAGCAGCACGTCGAGGTCACCCCAGAAGACGTCGGCGAGGAACTGCTGCAGCGCACGGTGCAGCATCGGCCCGCGCCAGACGACGGCGGTGTTGCCCGGGGTGAACATGCCGATCGAGATGACCTTCACGTCGTGCGCCTGCGGCGGCATGATCATCTGCTCGACCTGGGTGGGCTTGCCCTCCACGCCGAGCATGCGCGGCACGGAGAAGCCGTAGATGTCCGCGTCCAGCACGCCGACGTTGAGACCGCGGGCGGCGAGCGCCACGGCGAGGTTGACGGTGACCGAGCTCTTGCCGACGCCGCCCTTGCCGGAGGCGACGGCGTAGACGCGAGTGCGCGAGCCGGGTTGCGCGAAGGGGATCTCGTTGGCAGGGGCGTCGCCACGCAGCAACTGTCGTAGTTCGGTGCGCTGGGCGTCGCTCATCACGCCGAGTTCGACCTCGACCTTGGAGACACCCTCGATGCGGGTGACCGCGTTGGTGACGTCGGTGGTGAGGCGGTCCTTCATCGGGCAGGCGGCGACGGTGAGCAGCACCTTCACGGCGACTGAGCCGTCCGCTTCGACGCGCACCGACTCCACCATGTTCAGCTCGGTGATGGGGCGGCGGATCTCGGGATCGATGACCCCGGCAAGGGCGGAACGGACGGTGGCTTCCTCTACAAGTGGCACGGCGTCAATCGTACGGGCCGTGAATTCTCAGCTAGGACGTGAGGAATGCCCACCTGCCGGACACTTCCTGATGTGACGGGCGATCCCGAGGCGGAATCCAGACTGCGTGCGCTCTTCGAGGCGCACTCCCGGCAGGTCTTCGCCTATGCGGCCCGGCATTCTGACCCGAATACCGCCCAGGACGTGGTCGGTGAGGTCTTCCTGGTTGCGTGGCGGCGCATCGAGGACGTCCCGGAGAACCCGCTGCCGTGGCTGCTCGTCACGGCGCGGAACGTCCTGCACAACGTGAGCCGATCGGTGGGCCGTCAGCGACGACTGGCCGACGCGATGGTGTCGGTCGAGCGACTCGCCGCGCGGGTTCCCGCCGCTGAGGAGACCGCGCTGCGGCGCGCGGAGATGCTCGGTGCGCTCGGCCAGCTCAGCAGCGCCGAACGTGAGGCCGTCCTGCTCATCGCCTGGGACGGGCTTGCGACCGCAGACGCCGCAGCCGTTGCCGGCTGCTCCCGCCGAGCCTTCGAGGTACGGCTTTCACGGGCACGTGCCCGCCTCGACCGTCTGCTTTCCACTTCCCGGCCCGTTCCCCTGAATGAGGTAGCGAGATGAACTCGATCGATCAGCTTTCGCAGTTGCGTCCTTCGGACGAGGCGCTGGATGCGCTCTGGTTTCCGGCGGAGCGGACGGCCGTGCTCGACGAGGTGTTAGGCGGCCCGGTTGTGGTGCGTCCCCGCGCGTTCGCGCCGAGGCACCCGCGCCGCCGCACGGTCGCATTCGGCCTCTCCGCCGCGGCGGTCACTGCGGTAGCCATCGCCGTGCCGGTAGCGGTGCTCGGCGGGCACTCGCACGACTCGACTCCGGTGGCCGATCCGACCTCCATGCCTGCGGTGACGACCGGACCTCCGATGACGAGTGCGTCGGCGACGACTGCAGCGCTAACCACCTCCGTCTCACCCGCGCCGGTCGACTTGATGAAGCCGGGGCAGTTCCTGCACGTCGTCGAGGTCGAGAAGGAGGACGGGCAATGGTCGGACTACCAGCAGTGCACCAGTCCCGCCCTCGACGGAACCTGCAAGACCGACTTGGTTACCAAGACGCCGCCAGTGACGCATTACCGCGCCACTCACGAGAGCTGGACAGCGGCTGACGGAACGACCTGGCGCGTGGACCATGTGACCGGCAGCGATCCCGAGACCAACGGCAGCACGAATTACTACAAGTTCCCGCCGAGCTTCGGTGCCTATCCCTATGCGCCGAAGAAGTTCGCCGACCTGCCGACCGACCCGGTTGCGTTGGAGAAGGTCCTGCGCGACTACAACAGCAAGCACTACGCCGGGCAGGATGCTGATTTCCTCAACTACGAGATGTACGACGCGGTGCACGGCATGCTGAACACTCGCGTAGCGCCGCCGAAGCTGCGTCTGGCTGCGGTGCAAGTACTGGAAGGTGCCACCGGCATCACACGTGGCCCAGCGACCACCGACAGCCTCGGCCGCCCGGCCTTGAAGTTCGTCGCGACCAATACGAAGACCGGCAGCACCGATTCGATGTTGCTCGACCCGAAGACCCTGGAGATCGAGCAGGAGAGCAGCACAATGCCCGTCTCGATCGTCCTCACCTATGTCTACAAGTCCGTCGATGTCGTAGACACGGTGCCGGCAGATGTCCTGCAGAAGGCCGTCGCGCAGAACTGACCGGTTAGTGAAGCGTCTGCAGGTGATGACACAGCGTGTCGCCCTGCAGGCGCTTCATTAACGGTGACGGTCGGCGTCAGGCGGACTCGGGTGCGTGCTTCGGGGCTTTGGCAGGCTTCTTGGGCTTGGCCTCGGCCTCGATGAGCCGGGAGAGCTCCCCGCGGATGAAGTCGCGGGTGGCGACCTCGCCGAGGGCCATGCGCACCGAGGCGAGTTCGCGTGCCAGGTACTCGAGGTCCGCCTTCGACGCCTTCGCCTCGTCGCGGTCGGCGTCGAGGTTGATGCGGTCGCGGTCGGTCTGGCGGTTCTGCGCGAGCAGGATCAGCGGAGCCGAGTAGGACGCCTGCAGCGAGAGCATCAACGTCAGGAAGATGAACCGATTCGGGTTCCAGGGGTCGAACTGCAAATCCTTAGGGGCGAGGACGTTCCACAGCACCCACGCGACCACGACCACGCTCTGTGCGATGAGGTAGCGGCCGGTGCCGAGGAAGCGGGCCACCCGCTCCGTCCAGTTGCCGAAGGCCTCGGCGTCGATGGAGGGCAGGAACTGACGCCGGTCGAAGCGTGGCTGGTCCAGACGCGTGCGACGCTCAGCCATCGTGGCCTCCAGACAAGCTGTCGGCCGTGCCGTGGGCCACCCCTGCGGTCGGGGCGTCGACGTCGCGCCATCCTTCGGGGAGCAGGTGGTCGAGGACGTCGTCGACCGAGACGGCTCCGAGCAGCCGCTCGTTCTCATCCACCACCGGCGCCGCGACGAGGTTGTAGGTCGCCAGGTGGCGCGTCACCTCTTCGATCGACGTGTCGGGGCGCAGCGCATCGGGGGACTTGTCGACGATGCCGCTCACCAAGGACGACGGCGGCTCGCGCAGCAGTCGCTGGATGTGCGCGGTGCCGAGGAACTTGCCGCTCGGCGTCGCCTGCGGCGGCCGGACAACGAAGACCTGCGAGGCGATCGCGGGGGAGAGGTCCGGGTTACGGATAAGCGCCAGTGCCTCGGCGACGGTCGCATCCGGCGACATGATCACCGGCTCGGTCGTCATCAGACCACCGGCGGTGTAGTCGGCGTAGGACATGAGGCGACGCACCGGGGCGGCCTCGTCAGCCTCCATCAGCTCGAGGAGGCGTTCCTGGTCCGCAGGCGCAAGTTCGTTGAGGACGTCGGCGGCGTCGTCGTCGTCCATCGCCTCGAGGACGTCGGCGGCGCGCTCCTCCTCCAGCGCGGTGAGGAACCAGACCTGGTCGTCCTCCGGGAGCTCCTGGATGACGTCGGCGAGGCGTTCGTCGCTGAGCGCGGCGGCGACTTCGAGACGGCGCTTCTCGGGGAGTTCCTGGAGACGGGCGGCGACGTCGGCGGGGCGCAGTTCGGCGAGCACCGAGAGCAAGCTCTCGGTGCCCTGCGCTGTGGTGAGCATCGAGTCAGGATGAGCGACGGTGAGGCCGTCGACCTCGTCCCACTCGACCTGGAACAGCTCGCCGCGGCGACCGATCCTGCCCGAGGAGGTGCGCACGGCGAGGCGGCTGATGACCCAGTCGCGGTTGCGGTTCTGCTCCATGCCGGCGTCGACGATGCTTGCCTGCTTGCCGCTGTCGGTGATCGTGACGCCGCGGTCGAGCAGTTCGTTGAGGACGAGCAGCTCGCTCGGCCGCGCATCGAACCGCTTCATGTTCACGTTGCCGGTCGAGAGGACGACGGCGTCCGGATCGATCCGGGTGACCCGTCCCATGGGGACGAAGATGCGATGCCGGTGCAGCAGTTCGATGACCAGGCCGAGGACGCGCGGGGGCTGGTGATCGACCCGCAGGGCGGTCACCGCGTCGCGGACACGTCCCAGCTGGTCACCGTTGGGCTCAAATACCCCGATGCCGGAGAGGCGGGCGATGAATACGCGGGTGCTCACGTGCGTCCTCGCTTCGCTGCGGGCGCACGTGAGGCACTAGGTGCGCGGTGCTGTCGATGCCCGCGGCAGGCCGCGCGCATGCGGAGGCTCCTTGAGCATCGTCATCACTCCTGTCACATCCGTATCAGGTAAGAGCGTAGTCCCTCAGGTACATGGAAAGGAAACGCCGCCTAGCCCGCCTGCCGCCGGATCCGGTTGAGAGTCATCTCACCCCACGGTTCCTTGGACGTCCTCCCGCCCTGCTGGGCATACTCTCCGGCGAATAACTACGTAGGGAGTACGCAATGGCGCGCCTTGCCCAGACACCTGGCCTGACCGACATCCAGCAGGAGATCCTGCGCACGGTCAAGGACTTCGTGGACAAGGAGATCCTCCCCAATGCCACCGCGCTCGAGCACGCCGATGAGTACCCCGAGGCGATCGTCGAGGGCATGAAGGAGATGGGGCTCTTCGGCCTCACCATCGCCGAGGAGTACGGCGGCCTCGGCGAATCGCTGCTCACCTACGCCCTCGTCGTCGAGCAGATCGCCCGCGGGTGGATGAGCGTCAGCGGCGTCATCAACACCCACTTCATCGTGGCCTACATGATCACGCAGCACGGCACGCCCGAGCAGAAGGCGTACTACCTGCCCAAGATGGCCACCGGCGAGATCCGGGGCGCCTTCTCGATGAGCGAGCCCGAACTCGGCTCGGATGTCGCCGCGATCAAGACGCGCGCCACCCGCGATGAGAGCGGCGAGTTCTACGTCCTCAACGGACAGAAGATGTGGCTCACCAACGGTGCCCGTGCCGGCGTCGTCGCCACGCTGGTGAAGGACGAGCAGGGTGCGGACTCGCCGCAGAAGAACATGACGACATTCCTCATCGACAAGCAGCCGGGCTTCGGGCAGACCCGTCCCGGCCTCACTATCCCCGGCAAGATCGACAAGATGGGCTACAAGGGCGTCGAGACCACCGAGATGGTCCTCGACAACGTGAAGATCGACGCCGACAAGATCCTCGGCGGCGAGGCTTGTCGGGGTCGCGGCTTCTACCAAATGATGGACGGCGTCGAGGTGGGCCGCGTCAACGTCGCAGCCCGCGCCTGTGGAATCTCGATCCGCGCCTTCGAGCTCGGCGTTGCCTATGCCCAGCAGCGCAAGACCTTCGGCAAGCAGCTCGCCGACCACCAGGCCATCGCCTTCAAGATCGCCGAGATGGGAACGAAGGTCGAAGCGGCGCACCTGATGATGGTCAATGCCGCGCGGCTGAAGGACTCCGGCGAGCGCAACGACGTCGAGGCGGGCATGGCGAAGCTGCTGGCGAGCGAGTACTGCGCGGAGATCACGCAGGAGGCCTTCCGCATCCACGGCGGCTACGGCTACTCCAAGGAGTACGAGATCGAGCGCCTCATGCGCGAGGCGCCGTTCCTGCTCATCGGCGAGGGCACCTCCGAGATCCAGAAGACGATCATCAGCCGCGGCCTGCTGCGCGAGTACAAGATCTGACCGCTCGCGCGTCCCAAACGCTCACTTTTCGCTCGCGAACTGAGCGTTTGGGACGCGCGAGCGGTTGATCCGGGCAGTGAGGCGGACACCCGCCACACCGAGGACGCCCGCCAGCAGCGTCACCGGCGCGACGAGCAGCAGGGCCGCATGCACCGATGTCCCGTTGGCGATGAAGCCGATCAGCGATGGCCCCCCGAGCATGCCGGTGAAGCCGAGCGCCGAGACCGCGGCGATCGCAGGCCCTGACGGCCCGCGCGTATCAGCCGCCGTGCTGAAGAGCACCGGCACCATGATCGACAGTCCCAGCCCCAAGGCGCCGAAGCCGATGACCGCGGCCACAGGACGATCCACCGCGAGCCCAGCCCCGATGCCGACGGCGCCGACCACAGCGCAGACCGCGAACGAGGTGGCGCGGCCGAAGGCATGCACGGCGCGATCACCGACGACGCGTCCTGCCGTCATCAGCACGGCGAAGCAGGCGTAGCCCGCCCCCACCCAGCCGCCCTTGACGTCGAGGTGGTCGCGCAGCAGCACACCACTCCAGTCGGCGACGGCGCCTTCGGCGAGCAGCGCACAGATCGCTGCGAGACCGAGCAGGACGAGCCGTGACTGCGGACGTCCCGGGCGCTTGAAACGGCGCGTCCGCTCCTGGAGTTCGTGCGCCTCGTCGGGGAGGAAGTGGCGACCGACGACAAGGACGGCACCCGCAGCGATAACACCGATCGCGAGTTGCTGCAGCGAGATGTGCAGGTGCGTCGCCACACCGACGCCACCGAGCAGCGCGCCGGCGAAAGCACCCAGGCTCCAGGCCGCGTGAAAGCTGGAGAGCACCGGTCGCCGATAGTGCTTCTCGACCGTTACGCCCTGGGCGTTCATCGCGATGTCGAGGGCTCCCATCGAGGCACCCCAGAGCAGCAGAGCGACGAAGAGCGAGCCGAGGTTCCAGGCGACGCCGGGCAGCCAGGCGGTGGCGCAGAAGCCGATGGCGAGAACGCGGGTGACGGCACCGCTGCTGTGCCGCGCCGTGCGGTGCCCCGCGGTGCGCGCGGCCAGCACCGTGCCCAGCGCCGGGGCGAGCAGCGCCAGGCCCAATGATCCCGCCGAGAGATGCAGGTGCGCCTTGATCTCCGGGATCCGCGGCGCCCAGGCTCCGCTCAACGTGCCGTGCACCACGAAGGTCGTGGTGACCGCGAACCGCCCGGTGCGGAGGTTCACCGGAATGCTCACCGCGCGAAGCTACCCGCCCGGGGTGCGAAGGGAACTGCCGAGGGGGCACGCGACATCCGCTCGAGCGCGAGGAGAAAGCCGATGCCGAGCAGGACGTACGGCATCGCGAGGACGAACTGCGCAGGGTTCATGTGCAGGTCGTGCGCGCCGGGCCGCACCCACTGCGGCATCCAGAGGAAGAAGCAGCCGAACGCGACGGCCGCCACGACTCGCGCGGGTGGGGTCAGTTGGCGCACGTTCGCCCACAGCAGCAATGCGACCGGCACGCACCAGACCCAGTGGTGGGACCACGAGACGGGGCTCACCAGTAGGCCGGTGACGCCGGCGGCGCAGAGCCCCCATGCCTCACCGTGCACGAGGTAGGCGCGTGAGGCGACGCGCAGACCCAACGCCAGCGCGACAAGTGCGACCACGAGCCACACCGCACCGGGACGCATCGTGTGCAGCATCCGGGCGAGGACGGCGTTCAGCGACTGGTTGACGCCCTGCGCGACGCTGCCCGGCCGATCGGAGTCGAGGGCGAGCTTCGTCCAGAAGTGCCAGGTGTCCGACGGGCGGATCGCCGCGGAGATCGCGATCGTTGCGGCGAAGGCCGTGCAGACCCGTCCTGCCCATCGCCAACGACGGGTGACGAGCAGGTAGAGGATGAAGACTGCAGGCGTCAGTTTGAGGCCGATCGCGATGCCCAGCGGCAGACCGCGAAGACGGGAGTCGGCGGGGAGGCTGAACTCCGCGAGGACGAGGACGAGGACGAGCAGGTTGATCTGGCCGAAGTCGAGCGTCGAGTAGACCGGCTCGCACCACGCGAGCACCGCGGCCGCGGCCGCTGTGGTGAGGGGAGGCATCGGCACGATGAGCCGCCGGTTGACCAGGCGCCGGCTCAGTTCGATCGCTGCTACCAGCAGCGCGACGTTGCCGAGCGTGGCAAGGACGATCGCCAGCCTCATCGGGATCGCGGTGAGGACGGTGAAGAGCATCGCCGCGAACGGGGGGTAGGTGGCGGGGAGTTCGTCCGGGGCGCCGATGTTCCCGTAGAGCCCGAGGCCGTGGCGCAGTGCCGATCCCTCGGCACGGTAGACCGCCAGGTCGAGCATGCGCGGGTAGTCGACGAACCGGAGTGTGAGGCCGAGCAACGAGAGGATGCAGATCAACACTGCCCAGCGGGTGGCGCGCCGGCTCCAGCTGGGAAAGGCCGCGGTGGTGAATCCGCCTGGCATCACAAGGCCGATACTACGAAAGGTTCCACGCGTTCAGGCGCCTGCCCGCAGGCTGTAAGTGCGATATTCATACTCAAGTAACCTGGGTCGTTGTGGACGTCCCAGCCGAGCTGAAAGAGCTTTCCGCGACCCTCGCGACCGTCGAGGCCGTGCTCGATCTCGGCAAGCTGCGTGGCGAGGTCGCCGAGCTCGAGGAGCAGGCGGCGGCGCCCGATCTGTGGGATGACCCCGAGAAGGCGCAGAAGGTCACTAGCCGTCTCTCCTATGTGCAGGGCGACGTGCGTCGCGTGGAAGATCTCCGCCGCCGGGTCGATGACGCCCAGGTGCTGTGGGAGATGGCGATCGAGGCCGATGACGCCGGTTCGATAGCTGAGGTCGACGGCGAGGCGGTCGCGCTGCGCAAGGCGATCGACGAGCTTGAGATCCGCACACTGCTTTCCGGCGAGTACGACTCGCGTGAGGCATTGGTGACGATCCGCTCCGAGGCCGGCGGTGTCGATGCGGCGGACTTCGCCGAGATGCTGCTGCGCATGTACATGCGCTGGGCCGAGCGGCACGGTTACCCCATCGACGTCCTCGATACGTCCTATGCAGAAGAGGCGGGCATCAAGTCCGCGACGTTCCAGGTGAAGGCGCCCTACGCCTACGGCACGTTGAGTGTCGAGCAGGGCACGCACCGGCTGGTGCGCATCAGCCCCTTCGACAACCAAGGACGTCGTCAGACCAGCTTCGCCGGTGTCGAGGTGCTGCCGGTGGTCGAGACGAGCGACCACGTCGACATCCCTGACGATGACATCCGCGTCGACGTCTACCGCAGCTCCGGCAAGGGCGGCCAGGGCGTCAACACCACCGACTCGGCCGTGCGCATCACGCACATGCCGACCGGCATCGTGGTCACCTGCCAGAACGAGCGGTCGCAGATCCAGAACCGTGCCTCGGCGATGAACGTCCTGCAGGCACGGCTGCTGGAGCGGCGCCGGCACGAGGAGCAGGCGGCGATGAATGCCCTCAAGGACGGCAGCAACTCGTGGGGCAATCAGATGCGCTCCTACGTCCTGCACCCGTACCAGATGGTGAAGGACCTGCGGACCGACTACGAGGTCGGCAATCCGCAGGGCGTCCTCGACGGCGATATCGACGGCTTCATCGAGGCCGGAATCCGCTGGCGCCGCTCCTCCTCCTAGCCGCTCGCGCGTCCCAAACGCTCACTTTTGGTCGCGGAACTGAGCGTTTCGGACGCGCGAGCTGTCCACAGATGGCGAGTTATCCACCGTTGATAGGACGTCGGTCGCGGGACTGCTGCTTGCGAGGCACCCTGCGCGGGTGCGAGAGCTACCGAATCAAGCGAAGAAGCAGTGCGGCGTTTTCACAATCGAGCAGGCGCTGTCGGCCGGTTGGAGTCAGGCGACGTTGTCACGTAAAGCCCGTGCCGGCGAACTCATCCGGTTGCGGGCTGGCGCCTTTGCCTTGCCACCGCCTTCCGAGTTGACATCGTTCGACCGCTCCGCGACTTTTCTCGCGCAACAGGGCGTTGCCGCGGCGCTCCAACTCCAAGACGCGGCGGTAAGCCATTCGGCCGCGCTCGCGGTGTACGGCTTGCCGTTGTTCCATGCACCCAAGGTCCCTTGCGTCACGAAGCCGCAGGACGTCCGCACACGCCAACTGGGCCTGCATCTACATCGAAAGAAACTCGAGCCGTCGCAGCTCGATCCGTCTTACGAATTTCTGATCACGAGCGTCGCGCGTACCTGCATTGACGTGGCATGCGAACAAGGCGTCGTGGCGGGTGTGATTGCGGCCGATGCTGCGCTCGCAGCAGGGCGCATCACCGGGGACGAACTGCTGTTCGCGCGCACCTCGATCAAGGGCGACATCGGTTCGCCCGATGCAGGCCGCTTGCTGGACTTGGTCGATAGCCGTGCTGAGTCGCCGCTCGAAAGCCTGAGCCGGGTGAATATGCACGGTCGGGTACCGGCGCCGCTGGTTCAGGCCGAGCTTTTCGCTGAGGACGGCACCTTCATCGGTCGTGCCGATTTCTTGTGGCCGGAGCTCGGCGTGGTCGGTGAGGCTGACGGCATGGCCAAGTATTCGATTGAGGATGGCGTCCTCGCCCGGGAGAAATGGCGCCAGGACCGGCTCAACGAGACCAACGCGGTGATCGCCCGTTGGGGTTGGGACATGGCGCAGAGTCCGCTCAAGCTCGCCGCCTACCTCGAGGAGCGCTTCGCCGAAGCACAAGCGCGACGGACAGCTGGCATCCGTCTCCGGTGGCGCGTCCCAAATGCTCAGGTTTCACGTAAATATTGAGCGTTTGGGACGCGCGAGCGGTATCTGAGGGTGGCGCGGCGCGTTGGGTCGAGGACAGATAACGAGTAGGTAAACTCGGCGCGTGATTCAGCTCGACAACGTCACCAAGACGTACCCCACTGGTGCACGTCCCGCCCTTGAGACGGTCTCCTTCGATATCGAAAAGGGAGACTTCGTCTTTCTTATCGGGCAATCAGGTTCGGGCAAGACCACGGTCCTCAGGCTGCTGCTGCGCGAGGAGGTCGCCGACATCGGGCTCGTCCGGGTCAACGGTCAGAATCTCAACCGGATGGCCAAGCGCAAGGTTCCGGCGCTGCGCCGCAAGATCGGCTGCGTCTTCCAGGATTTCCGCCTATTGCCGAAGAAGACGGTCTTCGAGAACGTCGCCTTCGCCCTCGAGGTGATCAACAAGTCGCCGCGGCAGATCCGCCGCAGCGTCCCCGAGGTGCTTGAACTCGTCGGCCTGCAGGGCAAGGCGCAGCGCATGCCCAACGAACTCAGTGGTGGCGAGCAGCAGCGCGTCGCCATCGCCCGCGCGTTCGTGAACCGACCGCTGCTGCTTCTCGCGGACGAGCCGACCGGAAACCTCGACCCCGACACCAGCCAGGGGATCATGAACCTGCTTGAGCGGATCAATCGCACAGGCACCACCGTGGTGATGGCCACGCACGACAACAACATCGTCGACGCGATGCGCCGTCGCGTCATCGAGTTGGAGTACGGCAAGGTCATCCGCGACCAGGCACGCGGTGTCTACGGAGTGGGCCGCTGATGCGAGCCAACTTCGTGCTGACGGGTGTGGCCGCCGGCATCCGGCGCAATGCTGCGATGACGATCGCGCTGGTGCTCAGCACCGCGATCGCGCTCACGTTCGTCGGATCGGCGATCCTTGCGAACACTGAGATCACCAAGTTCAAGAAAACCTACGAAGACAAGCTCAACGTCTCGGTCTACCTCTGCACGACCACGGCCTACAACTCGCAGCTGGTCAACAACCAGACAGCGCAACAACAGGGCAAGCCGACGCGGCCCGCAACCTGCGCCGAAAACACGAAGACGGACGCGACGCAGACCCAGGCGATCCGCAAGCAGCTGCTGGCGGATCCGAGCGTCAAGTCCGTGGCCTACGTATCCGAACAAGAGGCGTTCCAGCGCGCCAAGGATCAGAACACCGCGGACGTCACGAAGTTCTTGCACGTAGGTGACCTGCCCTCGTCCTTCACCGTGAAGCTCAACAACATTGGCAAGGACTACAGCGCCTTCGCCACCACCTTCAACCAGGTGCAGGGCATCGACCAGGTGCGCAACCAGGTCGACACCATTAACCGCCTGCTGTCGATCATCGACAGCGCACGGTGGTTCTCGCTCATCATCGCGCTGGTCGTCCTCTTCGCCTCCATCCTGCTCATCGCGAACACGATCCAGACGGCGGCGGCGCAGCGAAAGAACGAGACCTCGATCATGCGCCTGGTCGGTGCCTCACGCTGGATGACCGAGCTGCCGTTCATGCTCGAGGCGGTCGTCGCCGCCACGATCGGCGGCCTCATCGCCTTCGCGTTGGTCTGGGTCGGCAAGCACTACGTCCTCGACAGCGTCTTCAAGGTGCCGACACAGAACGGTGTCATCCCGAACCTCAGCATCAACGATGTCGTTGTCGCAGGTGGCGCGGGGCTCATCGTCGGCGTCGTCCTCTCGGCGATCACGGCCTTCGCCACGCTGCGCCTCTACGTCAGGCTCTGACGAGCCTGAACGCTTCATTCGGCTCGGAGGCCCCGCGCACGAGCGCCGGCTCCGCTTGCCTCAATCGCGTATGAGGTTGTAGCCCTCCGTACTCTGGACGGCATGGCTATCAAGACGGTTGCGGCGTCTAGCAACCGCCAGACGGGCCGCAAGATCATCGCGCAGAACAAGAAGGCGCGGCACGACTACTCCATTCTCGACGTGTATGAGTGTGGGGTCGTTCTCAC
>DASXYU010000024.1:0-15933 GCA_036502295.1 Jatrophihabitans sp.
GATCACGCTCGCGAACGGACCCGCGGTGAGGCTCTTCGAGGTGTGCGCAACGGTGTAGGTCCCGACGAGCTTGAGCACCTCGAAGCCGACCGAGGCGAGCACCGCGCTTCGCAGTCCGGCACTCCGGTCGACGTGTACACCGGGAAGGCGCACGAAGAGCCAGAAGAAGATGCCGACATCACCGACCAGCGCCAGTGCCACACCGAGAACCTTGACCGCGGCGTGCATCCCCACGATGTCGTCCCAGGAGAGAGCGCGGAGCAGCTGATCGGTGAGGCCGGTGCCGGCGGCGGTGAGACCGATGGAAACGAGCGCGCCGATCCCGAGGCCGACGAGGACGACGAGGTTCGAGACGCGGCCGAGGAACCAGTTGCGCTGAACGTTCGTCCTGCCCCACATCACCTCCACCGCAGCGCGCAGGTTCGCGATCCAACCAAGGCCGGTGAGGAGCAACCCGAAGAGGCCGACGATGCCGACGCTGGTTCTGTTCGCGATGAACGTCTTCACCGACGACACGAGCGCCGTGCCCGCGTCCCCCGGGATGTTGTTGCTGATGTGGTCGAGCAGCTCCTGCCGTGCGGCCGGATGTGACTGAAGCACGAATCCGGTGACGGAGATGGCGAGCAGCAACACCGGGAAGATCGACAGGAAGCTGAAGTAGCTGATCGCCGCCGCGTACTGACCGCCGTTGCGCTTCTGCACGTAACCCCACGCGCGGGCCAGTGTGCGAACCAGCGTGAAGCGCCCCTGCAGCGCGGACCATCGCTGAGAGACGAACGCCCGCACTGCCATATAGGCGGCAGTGAACGGCGTCGCCAGCTGCTTCAGGCGCCGCACCATCGCAGGGTCAGCCGATGGCGGGCGCCTGGGCGCCCGCACCGAGGGCGAACTCGTCATGCTCGTCCCAGCTGCCGTCCTTGTTGCGCTTGAAGAGGACGAAGCTCGTCACGTGAAAGCGCGCGACGTAGCCCGAGAGGCCGTCGTAGGCGAGGTCGAGGGCGTCGTCGGGCACGAGCTGCGCCACGGTGACGTGCGGGTGGTAGGGGAACTCGAGTTCGCGCACGAGCGGACCACCGCGCACGGCAGCCTCGAGCAGCTCGCAGTTCGAGACGCCCCGCGCGACCTGGACGAAGACCACGGGTGACACAGGACGGAATGTTCCCGTTCCGGCGAGATGCATATCGAAGGGCTCAATGGTCTTCGCCGCGGTCGCGAGATGTCGCTCGATCAAGGACAGCGAATCGAGCACGACCGCCGTCGGCGGCAGGAGCGTCACGTGCGGCCGCATCAGGTCGGCGGCGGGATCACCGACCTGGCGACGCCAACGGCTCAGCACTGCAGCGTGCGGCTGCGGGATCGCGATGGCGACCCCTACTGTGACCCGACTGGTCACCAGCTATAGCCCTGCTGGGGCCAAGCCACGCCGCTTTCCTGCTGCACGCAGAAACCCGACCTTGTCATGTGTCTGGGCGACGGTCCGCTCGGCGACCTCGTTCGCGCGCTCCGCACCGCGCGCGAGGATCTTGTCGAGTTCGGCCGGATCGGCGAGCAGCTCGCGCGTGCGCGCCGCGAAAGGTTCGGCGAAGGCGACGACGGCGTCAGCGGTGGCGACCTTGAGGCGGCCGTACTGCTGTCCGGCGAATTCGGCGACGACGGCATCTACCGTGCGTCCGGTCACCGCGGCGAGGATCGTCAACAGGTTCGAGACGCCAGGCTTGTTCACCGGGTCGACGGCGATCTCGGTGCCGGTGTCGGTGACGGCGCGCTTGATCTTCTTCGCGATCGCCGACGGATCGTCGAGGAGGTCGACCGTGCCGGCCTCGGGTAGCGACTTGCTCATCTTCGAGCTTGGGTCCTGCAGGTCCAGGATCTTCGCTCCCTCTTTGGGGATGAACGGCTCGGGGACGGTGAAGGTGTCGCCGTAGCGCGAGTTGAAGCGCTGCGCGAGGTTGCGGGCGAGTTCGAGGTGCTGACGCTGGTCCTCGCCGACGGGCACGGCATCTGCCTGGTAGAGCAGGATGTCGGCGGCCATCAGCACGGGGTAGGTGAAGAGACCAACGCTGATGTGATCGTTTCCCTGTCGCTGGCTCTTGTCCTTGAACTGCGTCATGCGGCCGAGCTCTCCATAACCGGCGATGCATTCCAGCACCCAGGAGAGCTGCGTGTGACCGGGCACGTGACTCTGCAGGAAGATTGTGCAGCGCTCGGGGTCGAGGCCCGCAGCGAGCAGCTGCGCCGCAGCGATGCGGCTGCGCTGCCTCAGCTCGGCGGGCTCTGGTGCGTTGAGCGTGATGGCATGCAGGTCGACGACGCAGTAGAAGCCGTCGTTCTCGTCCTGCATGTCGACCCACTGCCGAACCGCGCCGAGGTAGTTGCCGAGGTGGAACGAGCCGGAGGTCGGCTGAATGCCGGAGAGGACGCGAGGACGGTGCTGCTCAGCCATGATTTCCCATACTCTCATCGGCCGCCTCGCCGATTTCAGCGACCGGTCTACGACGCACCGTGATCCGGGCCGCCCGGCGTCCTTCGACCGCACTGACGGCGAGGACGTAGCCGTCGTGGCGCACCTCGTCCCCCAGTTCCGGGATCCTGCCCAACTCGGCCATGACGAATCCGGCGAGCGTGGCGTAGGGGCCCTCCGGCAGTTCGAGGCCGCTCACTTCGGCGACCTCGTCGAGATTCGCCTTGCCGTCGATCTCGACGGCACCGCCGGCCATGCGCTCGGCGACCGGCTCGCCTGCGCCGTCCTCGCTGCGGACGTCGCCGACGATCTCCTCGACGAGGTCCTCCAGCGTGACGATGCCGTCAGTGCCGCCGTACTCGTCGACAACCAGCGCGATGCGCTGCCCTTCCTGGCGCATCTCCGACAGCGCGGCGAGGACGGGCTTGGTGGCGGGCATGGCCTTGATCTCACGTGCGGCCTGGCGCACCGTCCTGTCACGACCGCCTGCCGCGCCCGCCCCGCCGCCGTCGGGCAGCAGCAGATCGAGCAGGGCCACGTAGCCGATGACGTCGTCCTGGTTCTCGCCGACGACCGGGTAGCGCTGATGCGGCGACTCGGCCGCGAGTCGCACCGCGCGACTGATGGTGAGCGCGGCATCCAGGAACTGCACCTCGGTGCGCGGCACCATCACCTCGCCGACGGTCCGTCCGCCGGCCGCGAAGACCTCGTCGATGAGGCGCCGCTCGTCCGGGGTGAGCGACTCGTGCGCGGCGACGAGGCCACGCAGTTCGTCCTCACTGATGGGTTCGTGGCCAAGGCTCGGGTTGCCGCCGAAGATGCGGACGAGACCGTCGGTGCAGATCGAGATGAGCCAGAGGACGGGCTTGAGGAGTCTCGCGAGGCGGTCGAGGGTGGTGCCGACGAGCAGTGCCGTTCCTTCGGCGCGCTGCATACCGAGGCGCTTGGGAAGTTGCTCTCCGATGACGAGGGTGACGAAGGCGATGAGCAGCGTGACGCCGAAGAAGCCGACGGCGCCCGACCACCCCTCGCTGACGCCGGCATGCTCAAGGCCGCGCTTGGCGTCGCCCGCGAGCGTTTCGGCGCCGACCGCGGCCGAGAGCAGGGCCGTGAGGGTGATGAGCACCTGCACGATGCCGAGGTATCGGTTGGGGTCGCTGACCAAGCGTGCGACCGCAGCGCCGCGGCGACCGCTCTCGGCGAGTGCCTTGACCTGGCCCTCACGCAGTCCGACGAGCGCGAACTCCGAGGCGACGAAGATGCCTTCGATGACGATCAGTACCAGGACGAACCCGATGTTGAGAAAGATGCCGCCCACCGATCAAGTATCGCAAGGTGACCAACAATGCGATGAGCGCTCGCGCGAGGAGCCCCGTCGCGCCGCTGCGCACTAGCGCACTGTTCGGCTCGAAGAGCCGACTATCGCGACAATGCGGCGATAGCCGCATTGAAGGTCGAACTCGGCCTCATGGCCGACTCGACCTTTGCAGGAGAGGGCTGGTAGTAGCCGCCGAGGTCGACCGGCTTGCCTTGTACGGCGAGCAGCTCGTCGACAATGCCCCGCTCGTGCTCACGCAGAGTTTTCGCCAATGGGGCGAAGACGTCAGCGAGGGCGGCATCCTCAGTCTGCTTCGCCAGCTCCTCGGCCCAGTAGAGGGCGAGGTAGAAGTGGCTACCGCGGTTGTCGATGGTGCCGAGCTTGCGGCCGGGTGAACGGTCCTCGTCGAGGAAGGCGCCGGTCGCGCGGTCGAGCGTGTCGGCGAGGACCTTGGCCTTGGCGTTGCCGTCGGCGGTAGCGACCGCTTCGAGCGACGGAGCGAGGGCGAAAAACTCGCCGAGGCTGTCCCAGCGCAGGTAGTCCTCCTCCACGAACTGCTGCACGTGCTTGGGGGCGGAGCCGCCTGCACCCGTTTCGAAGAGACCACCACCGGCGATGAGCGGCACGATGCTCAGCATCTTCGCGCTGGTGCCGAGTTCGAGGATCGGGAAGAGGTCAGTGAGGTAGTCGCGCAGCACGTTGCCGGTGACGCTGATCGTGTTGAGGCCCTTGCGCAGCCGCTCGAGCGAGAAGGCAGTGGCAAGCTCCGGCGTGAGGATTTGGATCTCGAGCCCGGTCGTGTCGTGCTCGGGCAGGTACTGGTTGATCTTGGCGATGAGGTTCGCGTCGTGGGCCCGCGATTCGTCCAGCCAGAAGATCGTCGGGTCGCCGGTGGCGCGGGCGCGGTTGACGGCGAGCTTCACCCAGTCGCGGATCGGGACGTCCTTCGTCTGCGTGCCGCGCCAGATGTCGCCCACCTCGACGTCGTGCTCGATGAGGACGTCACCGGCGGCGTTGAGGACGCGGACCGTGCCGTTGGCGCCGATCTCGAAAGTCTTGTCGTGGCTGCCGTACTCCTCGGCCGCCTGCGCCATGAGACCCACGTTCGGGACGGTGCCGATGGTGGCGGGGTTGAGGGGGCCGTTCTTCTTCACGTCCTCGACGACCGTCTGGTAGACGCCGGCATAGGACGAGTCCGGGATGACGGCGAGCGTGTCGTCCTCACCACCGTCGACGCCCCAGAGCCGTCCTCCGTTGCGGATGAGGGCGGGCATCGACGCGTCGACGATGACGTCACTCGGCACGTGCAGGTTAGTGGTGCCCTTGTCGGAGTTGACGTAACTCAGGCGCGGGCCGCTTGCGATGGCGGCATCGAAGGCAGCCCTGATCTCGGCACCGTTCGAAAGCTTCTCAAGACCCGGCAGGATCGTGCCGAGGCCGTCGTTGGCGCTGAGCCCGGCAGCGGCGAGGTCGGCGCCGTACTTCGCGAAGACATCGGCGAAGTACGCCTCCACCACGTGGCCGAAGATGATCGGGTCGCTGACCTTCATCATCGTGGCCTTGAGGTGCACGGAGTAGAGAACGTCCTCGGCCTTCGCGCGGGCAAGGGTGTTGCGGAGGAACGCCTGCAGCTGCGCGACCTGAAGCACAGTGGCGTCGATGACCTCGCCGGCGAGCACCGGCAGCTTCTCCTTGAGGACGACGGTGGCGCCACCCTCGGTCTCCAGCACGATGCGCAGCGTGTCACCGGAGGCGATGACGACGGACTTCTCGTTGTGCTTGAAGTCGTGCTCGCTCATCGTGGCGACATCGGTCTTGGAGCCGTCGGTGAAGGCCTTGTTCTTGTGCGGGAACTTCTTCGCGTAGTTCTTCACGGAGAGCGGAGCCCGGCGGTCGGAGTTGCCCTCGCGGAGGACCGGGTTTACCGCTGAACCCTTGACCTTGTCGTACTTGGCGACGATGGCCTTCTCTTCGTCGGTCTTGGGATCCTCGGGGTAGTCGGGGACGGCGAGGCCGTGGCCCTGCAGCTCCTTGATCGCGGCCTTGAGCTGCGGAATCGAGGCGGAGATGTTGGGGAGCTTGATGATGTTGGCCTCAGGCGTCTTCGCGAGTTCACCGAGTTCGGTGAGGGCGTCATCGGCGAGACCGAACTGGGCGAGGATGCGGGCAGCGAGCGAGATGTCGCGCAGCTCGATGTCCACGCCGGCGGGCTTGAGGTACGCCTGGATGATCGGCAGCAACGAACCTGTCGCCAGCGCCGGAGCCTCGTCCGTGTACGTGTAGATGATCTTCACCGCTGCTCCTCCTGGCGTCGTTGCCACAACTCTCTTGACGTCAAGATACTCCA
The DNA here is from genome assembly GCA_036502295.1 of Jatrophihabitans sp. Classification (GTDB taxonomy): domain Bacteria; phylum Actinomycetota; class Actinomycetes; order Mycobacteriales; family Jatrophihabitantaceae; genus DASXYU01. The sequence goes on from DASXYU010000024.1 coordinate 6,127, forward strand.
CGGCAAATCCGGAAGTTGGTCGGCCTCCGGGCGGCCGGTTCACTGCCCGATGTCGATGTGGGCGACCGCGCCGGCCGCCGCGCCGCCCTGCTCGACCAGTCGGTCGCGGATGGCGATGCGATGAGCCGTGTCGACGTTGCCTCCGAACTTGAACTTGTCGCGCACATCATGGATGCGCAGCCCGAGCCCGCGGATTCCCTTCAGCAGGGTGCCATGCTCCTCCGGGTCGATCGCATCGACGCCCGGCTGAGACTCCAGCAGTTGAGCGTCGAGGATCGCGGCCTTCACCTCGATGTCGTCAAAGACCGTTGCCGTGCAGATCAGCTGGACGGCCGCGTAGTACGTCGTCGGTACGCCGCGGCGCGGGTCCTCCTCGCCGATCGCCTTCCAGTCGGAACGGATGAACGCCCAGTCGCCGGCGACGCTCAGGGCGACTGTCGGATTCTCTTCGATCGCAGCCCAGATCGGACTCGGACGGGCCAGGTGCAGGACGATGTCGCGTGGCGACATCATGACGAACTGGGTCGGCACGATCACCGGATACAGCCGGCCGTAACCGCCGGCGACGAGCTGGGCGAACCCTTGCGCCCGTACGAAGTCAATCCATTGATCGTCGGTCTGTCCCTGGTCCCAAGGATGAATCAGCACGTCGCCCTCCAGGACTCATTAGGTCAGACCGCGTCAGGGTAGGTCCGTTCATAGGTCGACACTCGCCGGGTACTTCCTGAGCCTTGCAGAGTGCGGCGCAGGACACGCTCAAACCCGACGAGCACCATCCGTCGCAGCAGTGTGCCTGAGAAACAAATCCGGGAGTCCGTGCCCCTGTATATGGGGGAAGCGGACTCCCGGATCTGAAAAAAAGTGTGGAACTAGATGAGGCCGAGACCCTTGACGGCGTCGCGCTCCTCGGCGAGTTCGGCCACGGAGGCGTCAATCTTGCCGCGGCTGAAGTCATTGACGTCGACGCCCTGGATGATCTCCCACTCGCCGTTGACCGAGCGCGCCGGGAAGGACGAGATGAGACCCTCCGGCACGCCGTAGGAGCCGTCAGAGACGACCGAGGAGGACGTCCACCCGGTGCCGTTCACCCAGTCATAGACGTGGTCGATAGCCGCGTTCGCCGCAGAGGCCGCCGAGGATGCCCCACGCGCCTCGATGATCGCCGCACCGCGCTTGGCGACTGTCGGGATGAAGTCGTCCTTCAGCCACGCCTCGTCGACCTGCTCGGCGGCGGACCTGCCGTTGACGAGCGTCGTGTAGAGGTCGGGGTACTGGGTCGCGGAGTGGTTGCCCCAGATCGTCATCTTCTCGATGGCGGTCACCGGCACCGACAGCTTCGAGGAGAGCTGCGAGAGCGCGCGGTTGTGGTCGAGGCGGGTCATCGCGGTGAAGCGGTTGGCCGGTACGTCGGGCGCGTTCTGCTGCGCGATAAGGGCGTTGGTGTTCGCCGGATTGCCGACCACAAGCACCTTGATGTCGCTGGCTGCATGTTCGTTGATCGCCTTGCCCTGCGGGCCGAAGATGCCGCCGTTGGCCGAGAGCAGGTCACCGCGCTCCATGCCGGCGGTGCGCGGGCGTGCTCCGACGAGCAGGGCGATGCTGGTGCCGTCGAATGCGGTCTTGAGGTCGTCGGTGATGTCGATGCCGCTCAACAGCGGAAAGGCGCAGTCATCGAGCTCCATCGCGGTTCCCTCGGCCGCTTTGAGCGCCGGAGTGATCTCGAGCAGCTTCAGACGGACGGGGGTGTTCGGGCCGAGGAGGTGCCCCGACGCGATGCGGAAGAGCAACGCGTACCCGATCTGGCCGGCGGCGCCGGTAACGGTGACATTGACAGGAGTAGGCATAGATCGGACGTTACCCTCTGCGATTCCGCCGGCGGCAGAGGGTCTTCGTCACACCGGCTAACCCAGACGGATCACGGCCCCCACGATGATCACTCCGAGGACGACGTAGATCGCGGTGTCGCGCCACCGCCCGCGCACTGCCAGCAGCCCCACATCACGGGCCGGAAGGGTAGCTCGCAGCAGGCCCGCTACGAGCATCGCGATGCCGATGACGAAGCTGCCGCGCCGCCAGTGGTCCGGCGACGCGACGAGGTAGATCACCGCCGCGGCGATCAGCACGAGTATCGCAACGAATGCCCGCTGTCTGAGCAGCGTCTGCAGCATGCGGCGCGTGCGTGACGTCCTTGTCGCGACCATCGGCTTCGTCAGCTGGCGAGCCCGGCGGCCCGCTCGGCAGCCTCGACGACGTTGGTGAGCAGCATCGCGCGGGTCATCGGACCGACGCCACCCGGGTTCGGCGAGAGGTAACCGGCGACCTCGGCCACGTCGGGGCGGACGTCACCGGCGATCTTGCCGTCGACCCGGCTCACGCCGGCATCGAGGACGGCAGCGCCGGGGGTGACCATCTCCGGCGTGATGAGGTGCGGCGATCCTGCCGCGGCGATGACGATGTCGGCCCGGCGCACATGGCCGGCGAGATCGCGAGTGCCGGTGTGGCAGACAGTCAGGGTTGCGTTCTCGGAACGGCGGGTCAGCATCAGCGAGAGAGGACGTCCGATCGTGATTCCACGACCGATGAGGACGACCTCGGCGCCGTCGAGCGGCACGTCGTAACGCCGCAGCAGTTCGATGATGCCGGTGGGGGTGCACGGCAGCGGGGCGGTCTTGCCCAGGACGAGCCACCCGAGGTTCGTGGGGTGCAGGCCGTCGACGTCCTTCACCGGATCGACCTGCACGAGGATCTCGTTCTCGGCGTCCTTGCTCAGGCCGGTCGGAATCTGGAGAAGGAAGGCGGTGCATGTGGGATCGGCGTTCAGCTCTGCGACGACCGCTTCGACCGTCGCCTGTGACGAACCGGCGGGCAGTTCACGTTGGATCGACGCGATGCCGATCTCGTTGCAGTCCTTGTGCTTGGCCTTGACATACCACTGGCTGGCCGGGTCATCGCCTACGAGAATCGTGCCTAGGCCCGGCGTGTGGCCCGCGGCGGCGAGCGCCGCAACGCGCCCCTTGAGCTCCGCCTTGATCGCCGCGAGAGTGGCCTTACCGTCGAGAACTACCGCCGTCACGGCAGTCATCCTGCCAGGCTCCCGACACGCGACCTAACGGTCGCTACTCGTCCGCCGCTGGTGGCGCCAGGTCAGCCGCAGAGGCAGAACGGGTGTCCCGCGGGATCGGCGAAGACGCGGAAGGTCTCACCACCACCCGGCAGCCGCGTAGCGCCGGCGGCCAGTGCCGCCGCCTCGGCTGTGTCGAGGTCGGCGACCTCGAGATCAAGGTGTCCCTGCTGTGGCTTCGCGGGGTCCGGCCACTCGGGAGCCACATAACTCTCGACCTGCTGAAAGAGGACGGGCCGCTCGCCGCCGAGCATCGCCATGCCGTCCTGGTCGTAGGTGACGGGGTCACCGAGCACCGCCGACCAGAAGGCCGCGGCGGCGTGCGCATCCGGGACGTCGAACATCACGCCGAAGAGGGTCGGACCACTCACCTCGGCGTTGACGACGATGTCGAAGGGATGCCCCGCCGGATCGGCGAGAGTGTTCCAGGAGGCGTTCTCCTGCAGCAGTGTTGCGCCGAGGCTGACCGCCTGCTCCGTCGAGACGGCGAGGTCGAGGACCCGCACGTCCAGGTGCAGTTGCTGCGGGCGTTCCGAGGACGGCCACTGCGGTGCGACGAGGTCTGGTGCCAGCTGAAAGCCGAGGCCCCAGCGATCAGGCGTCACCACGGTGATCCAGTCGTCCTCGACCGAGGAGCGCGTGCCGCCGAGAAACGTCTCCCAGAAACGGGCGGAGGTTTCGGGGTCTGGCACGTCGAAGACGACGGTGTCGAGACTTCCAATGCCAGTAGTCGTTGTCATACGCAAAGCATGCCCCGAGGGACCGACAACGGCACATGCCCCGAACGAAAGATTCCAACGTAGAACCAAGTCGCGAGTGGAGGATTACCCAAAGCAACCACCATGCCGCAATGTGGCCGAAGGCCACGGCGACCAACGGTTGCCTGCGGCAGTCGCATCACGCGCATAGCGCGTGCGTCGACCTAAGGTCGACGGCGACCTCAAAAGGAAAGGTGACGGCGACCTAATGAAAGAAGTGGCGGGTACCCGTGAGGTAGAGCGAGGCGCCGGCGGCCTTGATCGCCGCCACGACGTCGTCGTCCCGCTTCGAGCCACCGGGCTGCACGATCACCTTCACGCCTGCGTCGAGCAGCACCTGCGCTCCGTCCGCGAACGGGAAGAACGCGTCTGACGCCGCCACCGAGCCCGGCACGCGATCCCCGGCGCGCGCGACGGCGAGACGGCAGGAATCCACCCGGTTCACCTGACCCATGCCGATGCCGACGGTCGCGCCGTCCTTCGCGAGCAGGATCGCGTTGGACTTCACCGCACGCACTGCCCGCCACGCGAAGGCCGCGTCGGCGAGGGTCGCGTCATCCACCGGATCGCCCGCAGCGAGCGTCCAGTTCGCCGGGTCGTCACCGGGCGCATCGAGGCGGTCCGCCGTCTGCACCAGCAGTCCGCCAGAGACAGGACGGGTCTCCAACACCGCACCGGTAGGACGGGCCGGGACGACGAGCACGCGCAGGTCGGTCTTCTTCGCCCAGCGCTCCAGCACGCCGTCCTCATAGCCGGGGGCGACGACGACCTCGGTGAAGATCGGGCCGAGTTGCTCGGCCATCGCCAGCGTGACGGGACGGTTCGTCGCAACGACACCCCCGAATGCCGACAGCGGGTCGCACTCGTGCGCCTTGTGGTGCGCGTCGGCGATGTCCGACCCGACCGCGATACCGCACGGGTTGGCGTGCTTGATGATCGCGACTGCCGGCGCCTCGAAGTCATAGGCCGCGCGCCATGCGGCGTCCGCGTCGACGTAGTTGTTGTAGCTCATCGGCTTGCCGGAGAGCTGGTCCGCCTGAGCCAGCCCGACTCCTCCGCCGCCGGCTACGCCCCCGTTGGCGGGGGTACCCCCACCGGGCGTCACGTATAGCGCGGCCTGCTGGTGCGGGTTCTCGCCGTAGCGCAGCACCTCGGCCCGCTCGTAGCTCGCCGCGATCCAGCCGGGGAACGGCGAGGTGGCCCCTTCCTCTTCGACCGGGGCGTCCGGGGCGACGACGTTGCCGAGCCACGACGCCACGGCGATGTCGTAGGAGGCGGTGTGCCGGAACGCCTCGCGGGCGAAGGCCTGCCGACGCGCGAGGTCGAAGCCGCCATCGCGCACCGCCTCGAGCACCTCGGCATAGCGGGCCGGGTTCACCACCACCGTCATCGAGCCATGGTTCTTCGCGCTCGCGCGCACCATCGCCGGGCCGCCGATGTCGATCTGCTCGACGATCTCCGGGGGCGTGGCGCCGCTGCGCACGGTCTCGACGAAGGGGTACAGGTTCGCGATGAGCAGTTGGAACGGCGCGATGCCGAGCTTCTCGATCGTCTCGACGTGTGAGGGGTCGTTCTGGTCGGCGAGCAGTCCGGCGTGCACGTGCGGGTGCAGCGTCTTGACCCGTCCTCCGAGGATCTCGGGGAAGCCGGTGACCTCGTCCACCGCTGTGACCGGCACGCCGAGGTCGCGGATCGTCGCCGCGGTCGAGCCGGTGGAGACGATCTCGACTCCGGCCTCGTGCAAGCCGAGGACGAGCTCGTCCAGCCCGGTCTTGTCATAGACGCTGACGAGGGCGCGACGGACGGCGATCTTGGTCAACTCACTAGCTCCTGAAGGGTGCGGATGTAGAGCGGCTTCTCGGCTTCTTGCACGCGCGCGCGCAACGAGTCTTCGGTGTCACCGGGCAGCACCGGCACTTCGACCTGGGCGAGGACGGGGCCGGTGTCGACGCCATCGTCCACCCAGTGCACGGAGGCGCCGGTGACGCTCGTCCCTGCCGCGAGAGCGTCGCGGATCGCGTGTGCGCCGGGGAAGTTCGGCAGCAGCGCCGGGTGGGTATTGACGATGCGGAACCGTCCCACGACCGACGGGGCGAGGATGCGCATGAAGCCGGCGAGGACGACGATGTCCGGCTCGTACTTCGCTATCGCGTCGGCGAGGGCGAGGTTCCAGGCGGGACGGTCGGGATGATCGGCCGGGGCGACGGTGAAGGTCTCGATGCCCTTCTCGGCGGCTCGCGTCATGGCGGGACAGCCGGGGACGTCGGTGCCGGCGGCGGCGACCTGACGTCCGAGGAACGCGTCGTCGATGATCGCCTGCAGGGTGCTGCCGCTGCCGGATGCGAGGACGACCAGACGTGCGGGCACGGCCTCAGCCTACTGACCGACCTACTGGCCGCTGGCGCGTCCCATCGCATCGCTTTCGGCGTCCTTGTCCGACGTCTCGTTCGGCTCTTCGTCCGCGACTACGAGGTGTGCGAGCGACTCCAGGACGATGGCTTCGGCGCCGACCGTGTGCTTCACCTGCCCCCAGAGAGCCGTGACGCCGAGGGCTGTCAGCGAGGACGCCGCGAGGGCGGCGGCGATGAGGAGTCCGAGCCATCCCGCGGGGGCACCGACATGCGCGAGGTTCTTGGCACCGATCCCCCCGCCGGAGAGCACCGCGGCGAGAGCCGCGATGATCCCTCCTGCGGCGGCCGCGCAGCAGGCGAGGAGCAGTTGCTCGCCCAGCCCGCGCTCGGAGCGGGTCAGGCAGCGGGCGGTGACCACGCCGGCGAGCAGTGGCGTGAGGGCCATGAGGACGAGAACCGGAATGCCGGCACCGTGTCCGTCGGGCAGCGCACCGAGCAGGGGAAACGTCGGCAGTACGCCGTGCGCGGTGCCGAAGGCCGACGCATGCGCCGGTCCGACGGTGATGCCTGGGCCGGCGAGATAGCTCGCACCGCCGACGACGGCGTTCGGGATCGCCAGCAACGACAGGATGAGGATGGGCAGGCTTCCCCAGCCGCCGCCGAGTTCGCCGGTGAGTTCGGTGACGCGACCTGCGTGCCAGACCAGGGAGGCGGCGACCAGCACGGCGCTGGCGGCGACGTAGACAAGCAGCCCCGCCGCGGCGGTTCGCAGCACGGTAGCGGTCTGCGCAGGCAGGCGCTCGGCGATCGCGGTGCGCAGCGCGCTGGAGCGCGCGAATGAGACCCCACCTGTGGCGAGGAAGAGGACGAAGCCGAAGAACCCCACCCCGAGATAGGAGGCGTGGCTGGTACCGAGGGTGGCGAAGTGCACCGCGACCATCGAGAGGACGGTGAAGGTCGCCGCCTGCGCGAGCCCGGCGCGGACGAGCGTCCTCACCTCGTCGACTTCAGCGGCCTCGGCTGCCTCGGCTAAATGGGTCCCGACGCGCCAGGCGACGAAGGCGACGATGAGGGTCATCCCGAGCGGCAGCCAACTGGAGTGCATGCCATCGACGGTGACGCCACCGTGCAGGCCCGCGAGGTAGGTGAGCAGGCCTGCGGCGAGGGCCGAATGGGTACGTCCTGACTGGCCGGAGACCGGTAGCCAGCAGATGGCGACGGCGACGATGCCGAGGGTGGCGCAGACGATCACCGCGCCGGCACCGCTCCAGGCCGCGCTGCGTAACAGCGAGCGGGAAGGCTTGGCAGGCTCGGACACGCCTTTCAGCGTCGCAAGCAGAGGCGCCGAATCGGCGCTCCCACGCCGAGGTCATCCTTGATCAAGTCGCCATCCCGGCCGCTGAACGACCAGAACGATGAGTTGATCAACACAGCGTTTTGGCCGCTGAAGGGCCAAGGAGCTGTGTTGATCAAGGAGAGCGGCAGACAGCAGCGGGGCCCTCGTCCTTGTCGGACGAAGGCCCCGCTGTCGTTGCGAACTCTAGGAAAGCAGCTGGCGCATGAGGTTGGCGGTCTCGCTCGGCGTCTTGCCGACCTTCACGCCGGCGGCCTCGAGGGCCTCCTTCTTCGCCTGTGCGGTACCGGCCGAGCCGGAGACGATGGCCCCGGCGTGGCCCATCGTCTTGCCCTCCGGGGCGGTGAAGCCGGCGACGTAACCGACGACCGGCTTGGTGACATTGGCCTTGATGAACGCGGCAGCGCGCTCCTCGGCGTCGCCACCGATCTCGCCGATCATCACGATGGCCTCGGTCTCCGGATCGGCCTCGAATGCCTCGAGCGCGTCGATGTGCGTCGTGCCGATGATCGGGTCGCCACCGATGCCGATCGCGGTCGAGAAGCCGAAGTCACGCAGCTCGTACATCATCTGGTAGGTCAGCGTCCCGGACTTGGAGACGAGACCGATCTTGCCGGGGCCGGCGATGTTGGCCGGGATGATGCCGGCGTTCGACTTGCCGGGGCTGATGATGCCGGGGCAGTTCGGGCCGATGATGCGGGTGCTCTTGCCCTGCGCGTATGCCCACGCCGACGCGGTGTCATGCACCGGCACGCCTTCGGTGATCACCACGGCGAGCGGGATCTCGGCGTCGATCGCCTCGATCACCGAGTCCTTGGTGAAGGCCGGTGGGACGAAGCCCACGGAGACGTTCGCGCCGGTCTCCTTGATCGCCTCTTCGACCGAGCCGAAGACGGGGAGCAGGGTGCCGTCGAAGTCGACCTTGGTGCCGGCCTTGCGGGCGTTGACGCCACCGACGACCTTGCTGCCCGAGGCGAGCATGCGCTTGGTGTGCTTGGTGCCCTCACCACCGGTGATGCCCTGAACGATGATCAGGGAGTTCTCGTCGAGGAAAATGGCCATTGATCAGGCTCCCGCGTTCGCAAGCTCGGCGGCCTTGTCGGCAGCCTCGTCCATGGTTCCGACGACCGTAACGAGCGGATGCGCGTACTCGGCCAGGATGCGCCGACCTTCGTCGACGTTGTTGCCGTCCAGTCGTACGACCAGCGGCTTGTTTGCTTCATCCCCGAGGGTGTTGAGGGCGCCGACGATTCCGTTGGCGACCGCGTCGCAGGACGTGATGCCGCCGAAGACGTTGACGAAGACGGACTTCACGGCCGGGTCGTTGAGGATGACGTCGAGGCCGTTGGCCATCACCTCGGCGCTAGCGCCACCGCCGATGTCGAGGAAGTTCGCGGGCTTCACGCCACCGTGCGCCTCACCGGCGTAGGCGACGACGTCGAGCGTCGACATGACCAGGCCCGCGCCGTTGCCGATGATGCCGACCTCACCCTCGAGCTTGACATAGTTGAGGCCCTTCGCCTTCGCCTTCGCCTCAAGGGGGTTGGCGGCTGCCTTGTCGACGAGCGCCTCGTTCTCCTCGTGGCGGAAGTCGGCGTTCTCGTCGAGGGAGACCTTGCCGTCAAGGGCGATGATCTCTCCGCTGCCGACCTTGGCCAGCGGGTTTACCTCGACGAGGGTGGCGTCCTGCTCGACGAAGACGGTCCAGAGCTTCACCAGGATGTCGGCGACCGGCGCGATCAGCTCGGCCGGGAACTTGCCGGCCGTGGCGATCTCGGTGGCCTTCGCGAGGTCGACACCCTTCGATGCGTCGACGGGAACGCGCGCGAGTGCGTCAGGACGCTCGACGGCGAGCTGCTCGATCTCCATGCCGCCCTCGTAGGAGGCCAGCGCCAGGAAGGTGCGGTTGGAGCGGTCGAGCAGGTAGGAGACGTAGTACTCCTCCTTGATGTCCGCTCCCGGGTCGACGAGGACGCGGTGCACGGTGTGGCCCTTGATGTCCATGCCGAGGATGGCTTCGGCGTTCGCCTCCGCGTCCTCGGGAGTCTTGGCGACCTTGACACCGCCGGCCTTGCCGCGACCGCCGACCTTGACCTGGGCCTTGACGACGGTGACCCCGCCGATCTTGGCCGCGATCGTCTCAGCCTCGTCGGGCGTCGTGGCGACCTCCCCCAGGCCGACCGGCACGCCAAATTCTTTGAACAACTGCTTGGCTTGGTATTC
>DASXYU010000025.1:0-14521 GCA_036502295.1 Jatrophihabitans sp.
ACCCCCGGATCGACTTGATGAACGCGCTGATCACGTCGTAGTGCTGGTCGCCGTCGCGGTCGTAGCGGACCGCCGCGGTGTCGACCGCCTTCTCGAGCGTCGCCAGGTCGACGTTCGACTGGCCCGCCGCCTGTGCGGCGCCGGCCGCCGCCTCGAGCGCGGTGAGGGCGCGCCGCGCGTCGCCGTCGGACATCCGAAGCAGGTGGGCGCGAGCGTCCTCGTCGAGGGTCACGGCGCCGGCGAGACCGTGTTCCGCGTCGAGCGCCCGGTCGACGAGCGTCGCCACCGCGGCCTCGTCGAGCGGCTGCAGGGTGAGCAGGAGGCTGCGCGAGAGCAGCGGTGACACGATCGAGAAGAACGGGTTCTCGGTGGTGGCGGCGACCAGCGTGATGTGCCGGGCTTCGACGGCGTTGAGCAAGGAATCCTGCTGCGTCTTGCTGAAGCGGTGGATCTCGTCGATGAACAGGACGGTCTGCACGCCCGTGCTCCCGAGCTCCGACTTTGCCCGGGCGATGACGTCGCGGACGTCCTTCACGCCGGCGTTGAGCGCGGACAGCTGCGCGAAGCGCCTGTTCGTCGCGGTGCTGACGATGGTGGCGAGCGTCGTCTTACCGGTGCCCGGTGGCCCGTAGAGGATGAGGCTCATCGGGGCGTCGCCCTCGACGAGGCGGCGCAGCGGTGAGCCCGGGGCGAGCAGGTGACCCTGGCCGACGACCTCGTCCAGGTTGCGCGGCCGCATCCGCGCCGCCAGCGGTGCGGTGGTTTCGAGACGAGGCGCATCGCGCCTCTCCTCAACCACCGGCTCGTCCCCGAACAGCGTCACGCCGTCCACCCTAGGACGCGCACTTGATCAACTCGCCGAGATCGTTCGGATCCGAGTGACCTCAGCGTGTTGATCATGGGAGCGCTGGGAGGATGGGGACATGAGGGCGCGTGCGGGGCTGCTGGCTCTCGTGGTCGCCGAAATGCTCTGGGGCCTCACCGCCGTGATGATCCGCTACGCCACCGAGGAACTCGGCGTCGCGAGCCTCACCGTCCTCGATGCGATGGTCGCCACCTCAGCCCTGGTGGGGCTCGCCATCGCCACCGGCAACCGGATCCCGAAGCCGTCCTGGCGCCTCGTCCTCTGCAGCGCGATGGAGCCGGGCGTCAGCTACATCCTTTTCAACTACGGGATCGCGCACACCTCGGCCTCGCACGCCTCGCTGATCATGGGGACGCAGTCGGCGATCATCGTCGTCCTCGCCGCGTTGGCGATGCGGCGCTGGCCGAAGGTGGGCGTCGGCGTCGGGCTCGTCCTCGCCACCGCAGGCGCAGTGCTGGTCGTGGAGCACAGCACGGGCATCGCCACCCTCCGCGGCGACTGCTTCGTGCTGCTGGGGACGATGGCGAGTTCGCTCTACATCGTTTTCATCGCGCCGCTCACGGCGAAGATCAACGCCGTCGAGCTCACCGCCGGGCAGTTCGTCTACGGCTCGCTGGTGACGATCCCGTTGACGATCGTCTTCGCCTTCACGGGCGTGCTGCCGTCGTTCGACTGGGCTCCGACGCCGTACTGGCTCGTCGGTGGCGCGGTCGGCATCGTCGGGTCGGTGGTGAGTTATGGCTTGTACAACTGGGCGCTGGGTAGGACGAGCGCGATGCTCGCCGGCATCTCGATCACGCTGATCCCGGTGTCGGGGTTGTTCCTCTCGGCGCTGTTGCTCGGCGACGAGCTCAGCTCACGCGTCTGGATCGCGGCCGTCCTCGTCGTCGCTGGGCTGGCTGTCACCGCCCGCACTGAGCCGGAGGCGGCCGAGAAACACTCGCCCATGCCGTAGTTGATGTCTACTTCGGCTTCGCCGAGATCGTCTTGCTGATCGTCGTCGACCTGAGCTTGCCGTTCAAGGCATAGGTCTCGATGCGGAAGTAATACTTCTTGCCCTTCTTCAGCTTCTTCGCCGTGTAAGTCGTCTTCTTCGCGGTGGTGAGCTTGCGCCAGGTCTTCTTGTTCGCCGAGATCTCGACGACGTAGTCGATCTTCCAGCCACTGACGGCCTTCACCTTCGTCCAGGTGAGGACGATCTGCTTCTTGCCCGCCTTCGCCTTCAGCGACGGCACCATTCTGGGCGAGAGTGCCAGCGGGCAACTGGCCCTCATCGGGAAAGCGACGGGGTTGCCGTTGGAGTCGGTGACGATCTGGCCGACCGGGTACCTGTCCCACTCTGCGATCGTCGTCGGGGTGCCCAATTGCGTCTTGGTACCGACAAGGCTGCTCGCCAGTGACCACGCCCCCTTGGCGCCTTGCACGTAGCGCACCACGGCCCCGGATGACGGCGCGGTCACCCAGAGCGAGGTCTGCGTCCCGAAGCAGACGGAGCCGGTGAGCTCCACGGCGATCTGCCCTAGGCCTGTTCCGTACGTCGGTGGTGTGAAGGTCCTGGTCGCGCGCCGCGCGCCGCCTGACTTGAGCGTGGCGGCCGGAAGTGCGGCGACGCTACCGGCGTCAGTGTTCACCATCCAGAGGTCGGGGCCGAAACTGACGCTGCCCAGGTGCGGCGTGCCGTTCAGCGTTGTTGCGGGAAGCTGTGGTGCTGCGGCGCAGATCAGCGGCGTACCCGCACAGCCGTCCGCGGCAACGTCAGGCTTGAGGAGCGTCAGCAGGCCGAGGCCGATGACTCGCGGTGCGTTGGCTGCCCCGTCCCCGCTCATCGTCACCCACGCGGTGTCGTCCTCACCGAAAGTGAGCCCGACGGGGTTGTCGCCCGGCGAGTTCGAGAGGACGAAGGCCACGCTCGGCTGCGGGGAGACACTGCTGAGTTGGGCCTTCGGGTACTCGACCAGCAAGCGTGAGGATGCCATCGCCACCCAGAGGTCGCCGGTGCCGTCGAAGGCGAGGGCGATCGGGCAACTCTCGGCACCGTTCAGCGCCGGTACGGCAATGCTCACAGTCGGAGTTGGTGCTCCCCCCGCGGTGACCTGTGCCCGGCTGAACTCGACGATCGACTCGGTCCTGACGCCGGACGCGGAATGGCAGATCGTCGCCCAGAGATCACCAGGGCCGTCGAAGGCGAGGGCGTTCGGCGGGGTCGCGGTATTGGCGAGGGTGTCGATCGCGCTACGCGGCGCCACGTTGCCCTTGTCACCCTCGGCGTGCGTCGTGATCCGTCCGCTCGCGTCCCCCACCGCCACCTGCGGCGCCGGGACGCTTGGCGTAGCGGCCGGTGGTGTTGCTGCCGCTGCGGTCGGCGAGAGCGTCGAGACCGCACCACCGACAAGGGCGAGCGAGACCAAGACGGGGAGGCAGCGACGTGACACAGGCACGTCCTGATCATGGCGTTTCGTCCGGCCCGGGGGAACTGGGTCGGGCGAACTGGGCCGGAGGAACTAGCGTCGCCGGAGGAACTAGCGTCGCGACAGCGGCGAGGTGCTGGAGCGTTCGAGCAGCTGCGATCCCACGACCTGCGTCGCCGTCTGCCCGTCGGGCGTCTCACCGGTGAGCCGAGCCAGCAGCGTGTCCAGTGCCCGCTCACCCAGCGAGATCGGATCGGTGTCCACCACGGTGACCGCCGGATGCCAGAACCGGAGCAGGTCGGAATCCTCGATCGCAACGACGCTCAGCTCCTCGGGGATGACCACCCCGAGGCGCCCCAACTCCTGCATCGCACCGGAGGTGGCTTCGTGGTTGGCCGCGATGAGGGCGGTCGGACGCTGCGCCGCGCCCAGCAGTTCGGCCACGGCTTTGCCACCGAACTCCGGCTCGAAGGGCGCACGCACCACCATCTCGGACTGGGGCGTCAGGCCGTGGCCACGCAACCCGCGGACGTAACCGGCGTAACGCTCCCGCCCGGACCGGGTCGAGGCCGGGCCGCCGAGGAAGGCGATGCGCCGATGCCCCTTGGCGAGGAGGTGGCCGGTGGCCAACTCCGCGGCGTGCCGGTCGTCGTAGACGACGGCCGAGGTCTGCACGCCGCGCGGCAGCCTGATCATCGCCACCACCGGGAACCCGGACCGGTCCAGCTCGTTGAGCATCGCAGTGTTGCCACCGGTACCCATCACGATCACGCCGTCCACACGATGGCCGCGCAGCCGGTTGACGATCTCGCGTTCGCGGTCGGGGTCGTTGTTGGTGGTGGCCACCAGTGCCTCGTAGCCGCTGGCGTGACCCCGGTTCTGGATGGTCGTGGCGATGGCCTGGATGGAGGCGTTGACGAGGTTGGTGAGGACGACGCCGATGAGTCCGGAACTGCCCGCACGCAGCGCGCGCGCCACCGCATCGACCTGATAGTTGAGCTGCGCGGCGGCCGCCTGCACCCTCTCGCGTGTCGCCGGATGGACGGAGGGATGCCCGCTCAACGCCCGGCTCGCGGTGGAACGCGAGACACCCGCCAGGGCCGCGACGTCCTCGATCGTCTTCGTCACTCGTCCCTCGTCTCTCCGTTGTCTGCGATCTCAAGGCCGTGCGACCGAAGAGAAACGCTGGCGACACATAACCGTCGATCGGTAACCGGATATTTACAGCAACCGTGTTGACCGCGGTCAGTCTAGAGGAGATTGTGGGATCGATCCCAGATGGGATCGATCCCAATTCTTGATGTCGATTGCCAGAGGTGTTCATGTCAGAACTGCCCGCCGTCCGGCGCACCACGCCGGATGACTCCCGCACGGCATCCCGTGCGCGTCGCTCCACGACCATCAGGCGCGGCACCGCCGCCGCAGCCATCGGTGCCGCCTTCGTCCTCGTCGCCGCCTGCTCCAGCAGCGGCGGCGGCAGCGGCAGCTCCGCCGATACGACCGCTGCGGCAGTCGATACGAGCGCCGCCTCCACGGCACCCTCGACCGATACCTCCTCTTCCGGCGGCTCGGACCCAATCGCCGCGGCCACCGCCGAACTCGCCAAGTACGCCGCGGTCCCGGCCTTCACCGCCCCCGGCGATGCGATCGACATCTCCGCCCTGAAGGGCAAGACGATCTATTCGATCCCGCAGAGCGACGCGAACCCGTTCGTCTCGCAGACCGACGCGTCGGAGAAGACCCTCGCCGAGAGCTACGGCATCAAGTTCGTCGAGTACTCCACGCAGGGCACGCCTGCCGAGTGGCAGCGCGGCATCAACCAGGCCATCTCTGCCAAGGCGGCGGCGATCATCATCAACGCCCTCGACCCGAAACTGGTCGCCCCGCAGATCGCCTCGGCCAAGGCCGCCGGCATTCCTGTCATCAGTGCCCAGTTCTACGACGTGGACGGCCTGGACAAGGCACAGGCCGACCTCTCCGCGGTACGTGCGGATAACTTCGGCGAGGCCGCCAAGCTCGAAGCCGACTACGCGATCCAGGCCACCGGCGGCAAGGCCGACGTGGTTGTCGTGGAGAACACTGAGCAGCAGTCGACGCTGGACATGCTCGATGCCATGAAGGCGGAGTTCGCGGCGAAGTGCCCGGACTGCAAGGCGAAGTACATCAACGTCCCCTCCGCGGACTGGGCGACCAAGATCCAGACCGAGGTGCAGTCGGCTATCGTCGCCGACCCGGGCGTCAACTGGGTGATCCCGATCTATGACCCGATGACGCAGTTCGTCGTTCCGGCGATCAAGGCGACCGGCAAGACCGGAAGCATCTTCGTCTCGACCTTCAACGGCACACCCGACGGTCTGAAGATGGTCGCGGACAACTCGATCGTGAAGATGGATATCGGCGAGAACCTCGACTGGCTCGCCTCGGCCAACCTCGACGAGGCGTTCCGGACGATTCTCGGCAAGCCCGGGCTCGATGACGAGAAGACCGCACTGCGGGTCTTCACCAGTGACAACGTCGCCGACACCGGTAATCCGCCGGCCTTCAACAAGGGCTTCGGCGATTCCTACGTCGCCGGCTACAAGACCCTCTGGGGAGCGAACTAGATGGATTCGGATGCGATGCCGGCCGCTCTCGACGCGGCCGGCATCGTCAAGACCTTCGGCACGCACCGCGCCCTTGACCGGGTGTCCCTCACGGTCCGCGCCGGAGAGGTTCACGGCCTGCTCGGCGAGAACGGCTCGGGCAAGTCGACGATCATCAAGATCCTCAGCGGGTTCCACCGCCCGGACGCCGGTGAGCTTCGGCTCGCCGGCGTTGCGGTGCCGCTGCCGCTGACCCCGGAGCGATCAACCGCGCTGGGGCTGCGGTTCGTCCACCAGGACCTCGGGCTGATCCCGGCGCTGACCGTGGCCGAGAACTTCGCGCTGCCCCAGTTGAGTGCTGCCGCCGCGCGCCAGATGACCTCGGAGCGCAGCATGTCCCGCCGGGCCACCGACGTCCTCGGTCGCTACGACGTGCACCTCGATCCCCGCGCCACCATCCGCAGCCTCTCCGGCGTCGAGCGAGCCATGCTCGCGATCGTCCGGGCCATCGACGGCCTGGACGAGGCAGCCAACGCGACGCAGCAGGACGCCGCGCTGGCCCGCATCCTCGTGCTGGACGAACCCACGGTCTTCCTCCCCCGCCGCGACGTCGAACGGCTCTTCGAACTCGTCCGCGGCCTGGCCCAGCGCGGCTGCGGCGTCCTGCTCGTGTCGCATGACCTGGACGAGATCGCCGAGGTCACCGACCGCATCACCGTGCTGCGGGACGGCACGCTCGCCGGCACAGCGGCAACGGGCAGCCTCTCCCGCGCCGAGATGGTGGAACTCATCGTCGGGCGGCAGCTGACCCGCACGGCACCGCAATCCCGCAGCACTGCCGATGCGGATGGCGCGGCGCTGGCGCTGCGCGTCGAGGGGCTCACCGGCGGGCAGGTACGCGGAGTGAGCTTCGACGTGGCGGCCGGTGAGATCGTCGGGCTGACCGGACTCGCCGGCGCCGGCTTCGACGAGATCCCTTACTTGCTCTACGGCGCCAAGCGCGCCACGTCGGGGTCGGTCGCGCTGCGGCGGGCGCCGCTCGTGCTGCACCGGCTCAGGCCACACCGCGCACTGCGCGCCGGGATGGTGCTGCTCCCGGCCGACCGCAGACGCACTGCAGGCCTACTGGCCCTCGACCTGAACGACAACGTCACGGTGCCCCGCCTCGCGGCCTTCCGCGCGTGGTTCGGCCTGCGCCGCCGCGCGATGCGCCGCGACAGCCGCTCGCTGCTGCAACGTTTCGACGTGCGCCCACCCGATCCGTCCCGGCTCTTCAGCACGCTCTCCGGCGGCAACCAGCAGAAGGCGCTGCTCGCCAAGTGGCTCGAGGTGAAACCGGACGTCGTCCTCGTCGACGAACCGACGCAGGGCGTGGACGTCGGCGCCCGCGCGCAGATCTTCGACCTCTTCCGCGAGTTCACCGCGCAGGGGCGTGCCGTGGTCTGTGCCAGCACCGACCACGAACAGCTCGCGCTGCTCACCGACCGCACTCTCGTGCTGAGCCGCGGCCGGATCGTCGCCGAGCTCAGCGGAGAGGCGCTCACCAAACAGCGCATCGCCGAAGCCTGCTTCGAATCCGAACCCGTCACGTATGACGCACCCGACTACTCACCTGACCGCGAGGGAGCCGAGTCATGACCACCGAAACCACTGTGGCCGACGAGGTGGGCGAGCCTGCCGGCGAGCCCACAGTCGCCATCGTCGCCGGCGACCCACCGCGCCGCACCGCCTCCGGCTGGTTCGGCCACATCGCCGGCAACTACGGGCTGCTGATCGTCTGGCTGCTGGTGATCATCGCCTTCGGCGCCGCCAAGCCCGAGAGCTTCCTCACCCACGCGAACCTGGCGAGCATCCTCGGTTCCCAGGCCGTCATCGCGGTGCTGACGCTCGGCGTCATCATTCCGATGTCCACCGGCGACTTCGACCTGTCGGTGGCCTCGAACCTCACCCTGTCGGCGATGGTCGTCGCGGTCCTCAACGTGAACGAGGGCTGGCCGCTCTGGGGCGCGATCGCAGCCGCGGTCGGAGTCGGCACGATGATCGGCGTGGTCAATGGCCTCGTCGCCACGTGGTTGGGCATCGACCCGTTCATCGTGACGCTCGGAACGGGGACGGTGGCGAACGGGCTGACGCTCTGGATCAGTGGCTCGAACACCATCGCGGGTGTCTCCGACGGACTTGTCAATGCCGTCGTCGGATCGCGGTGGTTGGGTGTGCCCGTCGAGTTCTACTACGCGCTCGGGCTGTGCATCGTGGTGTGGTGGGTCTTCGAGTACACCCGCACGGGACGGCTCTTCCTCGTCGTCGGGCAGAGCCGCACCGTCGCCCGCCTGTCCGGCATCAGGGTCGCACGCACCCGGATCATCGCGCTGGGCGCGGCGGGCTTCATCGCGGCCTGGGCGGGTGTGCTCTACACCGGCAACTCGGGAGCCGCGGATCCCTCCTCCGGGACGCAGCTGCTGCTGCCCTCCTTCGCCGGAGCGTTCCTCGGCGCCACCGTGATCAAGGCCGGACGGTTCAACGCGTGGGGATCGCTGATCGCGGTGTATTTCCTCGTCACCGGCATCTCGGGGCTGCAGCTGCTCGGTGTCCCGAACTACGTCCAGGACCTCTTCTACGGCGGTGCCCTCATCATCGCGGTGGGGTTGTCGCGGCTCTCCCGCGGTCGTGCCGCGCGCGAGGAGGAGGAGCGGTGAGCTTGCTCGCCCTGCAGAACGCGAACGTCCTCGACCCCTCCGGCACACGCTTCCTGCCCGACCACCACGTCCTCATCGAGGACGGCCGCACCATCGCGATCGGCCCCGGCGCCGCTCCCCCTTGGACCGCGCAGTGGCGGCGGCACGACCTCGCCGGTACCTACCTGCTACCCGGCCTCATCGACTCGCACTTTCACTTGGTGAGCCGCTCCGCGAGCCAGGTGGATGACAGTCTGGTGGGATTCGGGCAGGTCGAGGGTGTCGTGAATGCCGCCGAGCGCCTTGCCGCCGGTGTCACGGCTGTGCGCGACTGCGGCTGCCGGCACCGGGGTATCTTCGCGTTGCAGGCCGCGATCGAGTCCGGCCTGGTGCGCGGGCCGAGGACGTTCGCGGCGGGGACGAACCCGACCGGGCCGAAGGCGCCGCCGCACTGGCGCAACGTGGTGGCGACCGGGCCGGAGAGCCTCCGCGCCGCTGTGCGGCAGCAGGTCGCCGACGGTGCCGACTGGGTCAAGCTGATCCTCTCCCACGCCGAGGACCCCACCGACTGGGCAGCAGTCACCAGCTATCTCACGGCCGAGGAGATCAGCGCCGCGGTTGATGAGGCGCAGTCGCTCGGCGTCCCCATCGGCTGCCACTGCGAGGGTGCCGACGTCGCCGAGCTCGCCGTCCTCGCGGGCATGCACGCGCTGGAGCACGCGCCGTTGATCACCGACCGCGTCGCCGAGCTGATGGCGCAGCGCGGCGTCGTCTACGTTCCGACCGTCTGGGCGTTCAGCAGCGACGCCGGCCTCGATCTGGCGACGCTGCCCGCCGCTCGGCGCGACGCGCTGCGGCATTGGCAGGACGAGCACCGGGCTAGCGTCGCCCGGGCCCACGCCGCCGGTGTCACGATCGCCGCCGGCTCCGATGCCGAGGGGTCGTTGCCGGCGCGGGACGTCCTGGTGAGCGAGTTGCTCGCGCTGCGTGACTGCGGCCTGAGCACGGTCGACCTGCTCGCCGCCGCCACGCGGGTGGGAGCGGCGCTGATCGGGCACGGCGAGGATCTGGGCGTGCTGCGCAGCGGCGCGCTCGCCGACCTGATCGCGGTGCGCGAGAACCCGCTTGCCGACATCACCGCGTTGCGTGACCCGACGCTGGTCGTGGCGCGGGGGCAGGTCGTTCGCGATGGCTCGGGCGATGAGCTACCCGAGTCCGCGCGGGCCTCCGTCGTGGCCACCAACCGGTGGATCGGGTGAACGGCGGTCTGCAGCTCGACGAGCTGCAGACGGTGGTTGAGCAGCTGCGCGAGGAGACGCGAGCCAGCCGCACCACGATCCGCGTCGCGGATGCGACCGGTCACCCCGTCCTCGTGGCCGAATCACTCGCGGACGGTGTGGCCTCAATGCACGTGGACGCGCCCCCGGGCGGCGCGATCGCTGCCGCGCCGACCTATCTCGAGCTCCGGCGCACCGGTGAGCTGCTGGTGCAGGACGACTGCCTGACCGACCCGATCCGGCCGCCCGCGTCACTGATCGAGCAGTTCCGTGTCTACGCGCAGATGCTCGCGCCGGTGATCGTCGGGGACGTCATGATCGCGACGATCTCGGTACACCAGCAGGACGCTGCGCGGCTCTGGGCTGCTGAGGAGATCGCTGCCCTGACTCGCGCCCGGGAGCGGATCACCGCCCTGCTCGCTGCTTGATCAACACGCCGACATCGTTCGGATCCGAGGGATACCAGCGTGTTGATCAAGCCTCGGGGGCAGCATCAACGCCAGCCTCGGCACGCTGCTCCGGGGTGATCGGGGCGGGCGCCGCGGTGAGCGGGTCGTAGCCGCCGCCGGTCTTCGGAAAGGCGATGACGTCGCGGATCGAGTCGGTGCCCGACAGCAGCGCGTTGATGCGGTCCCAGCCGAACGCGATTCCGCCGTGCGGCGGGGCGCCGAACTTGAACGCGTCGAGCAGGAAGCCGAACTTCTCCTGGGCCTCGTCCTCGCCGATTCCCATCAGGTCGAAGACGCGCCTCTGCACCTCCGCTCGGTGGATACGGATCGAGCCGCCACCGATCTCGTTGCCGTTGCAGACGATGTCGTAGGCCCAGGCCAGCGCGTTGCCGGGGTCGCTGTCGAACGTCGCGAGATCCTGCGGCGAGGTGAAGGCGTGGTGCACCGCCGTCCACGCACCCGAACCGACCGCCACATCACCGGAGGCCACCGCATCAGAGGCCGGTTCGAGCAACGGGGCGTCGACCACCCAGAGGAATGACCAGGTGCCTTCCGTGACCAGCCCCTGCCGCTTGGCGATCTCGTTTCGAGCCGCACCGAGTAGCGCCCGCGACGTCTTGGTCGGGCCGGCGGCGAAGAAGACGCAGTCGCCGGGCTTCGCACCGACGTGCGCGGCAAGCCCCGCCCGCTCGTCCTCGCCGAGGTTCTTCGCGACCGGGCCGCCGAGTTCGCCGTCCGCACCGACGAGGACGTAGGCGAGACCCCTCGCGCCGCGCTGCTTGGCCCACTCCTGCCAGGCGTCGAGCTGCTTGCGGGGCTGGTCGGCGCCGCCCTCCATCACGACGGCCCCGACGTACTCGGACTGGAAGACGCGGAACGGGGTGTGCTTGAAGTACTCGGCGCACTCGACGAGCTCGATGCCGAAGCGCAGGTCGGGCTTGTCCGAGCCGAAGCGGCGCATCGCCTCGGCGTAGCTCATCCGCGGGACCGGCGTCGGGATGTCGTAGCCGATCAGCTTCCACAGCGCGACGAGGACGTCCTCGGCCAGCGCGATGACGTCGTCCTGCGTCACGAAGCTCATCTCGATGTCGAGCTGGGTGAACTCCGGCTGGCGGTCGGCGCGGAAGTCCTCGTCGCGGTAGCAGCGCGCGATCTGGAAGTAACGCTCCATCCCGCCGACCATGAGCAGCTGCTTGAACAGCTGCGGACTCTGCGGCAGCGCATACCAGCTGCCGGGCTTGAGGCGCGCCGGGACGAGGAAGTCGCGGGCACCCTCCGGGGTGGAGCGCGTCAGAGTCGGGGTCTCGATCTCGACGAAGTCGTGGGCGTAGAGGACGTCGCGGGCGGCGCGGTTCACCTTCGAGCGCAGCCGCAGCGCACCTCCCGACGCCGGGCGGCGCAGGTCGAGATAGCGGTACTTCAGGCGCGCCTCTTCGCCGACCTCGGTGTGCTCGTCCACCTGGAACGGCAGCGTCGCCGCCTCGTTGAGGATCTCGATCGACTCGGCGACGACCTCCACCTCGCCGGTAGGGATCTTCGTGTTGATGTTCGCCTCGGTCCGCTTCTGCACGGTGCCGGCGACCTGCACCACCCACTCGTTGCGCAGGTCGTGGCTCACGTCGGATTCGCGCAGGACGACCTGCACCACGCCGGAGGCATCGCGCACGTCGATGAAGGTGACGCCGCCGTGGTCGCGGCGGGTGGCGACCCAACCCGCGAGGGTCACGGTCTGGCCGGCGTCCTCGGCGCGGAGCGTTCCGGCCTCATGCGTGCGAATCACTGTGTGTCGTCCTTTGTGATGACGGTCGGTTTCAAGTCTGCGGGGTCCGGAATCCAATCGGCGGCGTCGGCCGGCGTCTGATCGCCGCTGCGGATGTCCTTGACCTCGCCGCTGTCCGGGAACCAGACGTAGGGGATGCCGCGCCGTTCGGCGTAGCGGATCTGCTTGCCGAACTTCTGCGCGCTCGCCGCCACCTCCGTCGCGATCCCCCGCGCCCGCAACTGCTGCGCGATCGCATCGGAGGTGGCGCGCGACTCCTCGTCGACGAGCGCGACGAGGACGACGCTGGGCACCGAACGGGACCCGGCGAGTTCGCCGCGCTGCAGCAGTGGCATGAGCAATCGGGTGAGGCCGAGCGAGATGCCGACGCCCGGGTAGCGCACCTTGGCGTCGGAGGCCAGCGAGTCGTAACGCCCGCCCGAGCAGATCGAGCCGAGCGACTCGTGGCCGGACATCCTGGTCTCGAAGACGGTGCCGGTGTAGTAGTCCAGGCCGCGGGCGATGCGCAAGTCGGCCTCGACGCTCACCCGTCCTCCGTTGGAGGCGGTGATCGCCGCGCATCCCTCGATGACGGCGGCGAGTTCGGCGAGTCCCTGGTCGAGGAGTTCGTGCTCAATGCCGAGGGCACGCACCTGCTCGACGAAGGACGTATCGGCGCTGCGAATCTCGGCGAGCTGGAGGCACTTCGCCGCCTGTTCGTCGGTCAGGCCGGCGTCGTCAACCAGAGATGCGCACACGACCGCGGCGGGTATCTTGTCGAGCTTGTCGATGGCGCGCATCACGGCTGAGGTGTCTTTGGCGCCGAGGCCGAGGTAGAAGCCCTCGATGAGGCGCCGATTGTTGACCTGCATGCGTACCGGCGGCAGGAAGATCAGTTCGGCGAGCGCCTCGGCCATGACGCGGGCGACCTCGACGTCGTGGTGGAAGGGCAGCTCGTCCTTGGCGACGATGTCGATGTCGGCCTGGGTGAACTCGCGGTAGCGGCCGGTCTGCGGCCGCTCGCCGCGCCACACCTTCTGGATCTGGTAGCGCCGGAACGGGAACTCCAGGTGTCCGGCGTTCTCCAGGACGAAGCGCGCGAAGGGCACCGTGAGGTCGAAGTGCAGACCGAGGCCGCTGTCGCCTTCTCCCCCGGCGGCTCCGCCCTTTTTGCCGGGCGTACCCCCACTGGCCTCCGCGTTGAGGCGGCGCAGGACGTAGACCTCCTTGTCGATCTCGCCCTTGCGCAGCAGGGTGTCGAGGGACTCCACGGCCGGAGTCTCCAGCGGCGCGAAGCCGTGCAGCTCGAAGGTGCGGCGCAGCTGGTCGATTACGGCGAGTTCGACGAAGCGCTGCTGCGGCAGCAGCTCGGGAAAACCGGAGACGGGCATCGCTAGCCCACCTCGAGCAGGTAGGGGTTGGTGAGGCGCTCGCGGCCGATCGTCGTGGTCGGTCCGTGTCCGGGCAGGACGACCGTCTCGTCCGCCAGGGGCAGTACGACGCGGCGCAGCGACTCGGTCATCGCGCTCATCGACCCGCCGGGCAGGTCCACCCGTCCGATCGAACCGGCGAAGAGCAGGTCGCCGGAGAAGAGGAACTGCTCGCCCGTGCCGTCGGAGTCGGTGATGTCGAAGGTGACCGAGCCGAGGGTGTGGCCGGGGGCGTGGCGCACGGTGAAGTCCAGGCCCGCGATGCCGACCTTCTCTGCGTCGGTGAGCTCGCGCAGGTCGGAGGGTTCGGCGGGAGTGAAGCGGTCGAACGGGCCGCCCGCTCCCGGCCGGAATCCGGTCCAGCTCCACGGGTCGGTGAGCTGCGGCCGGTCGTCGGGGTGGATGAAGGCCGGGACGTCGCGCGCCTGACAGACCGGGACGACCGAGAAGGTGTGGTCCATGTGGCCGTGGCTGAGGAAGACCGCCACGGGGTGTAGCGCGTTCTCGGCGATGACCTCGTCCAGTTGCGCCAGCACGCCGATGCCGGGGTCGACGATGATGCATTGCTCGCCCTGGCCGGCCGCGACCACCCAGCAGTTGGTGGCGGTCATGTCGGACGGGAAGCCCGTGATGAACACGGCCGGCACTCCAGAGGGTCGGTCGGAATTGGCAGGGTCTCAAGCCTACCGTCGGTCCCTATCGGCTATCTCGCTAGTCTCGCCTGCATGCTGCGCAGCCGACTCGTCCTCCTTGCTCTTCTCCTCGCCGTGGTTCTGGCGGCGTGTGGCAGTTCGGGTGGCGCCGCCTCGGACAACCCCGTGGTGAGCTCGCCGGCTCCGTCCACATCGACCGATGCCGGCAGCGGTTCGGTGGCTCCGTCCTCAGCTTCGGCGTCTGGCAAGTGCAGCTACCCGAGTGACGGCAGCACCCCCGCGAAGGACGTCGGGACGCCCTCGACCACCGATCTGCTGGCGCCCAAGACCCTGACGCTCTCGCTGAGCGTCGGCTCGGAGATGAAGGACGTCGCGATCGCGCTGAAGGCCCCTACCGCGCCCTGCACCGTGAACGCGATCAGC
>DASXYU010000026.1:0-31044 GCA_036502295.1 Jatrophihabitans sp.
TCATCGTCGTCCTCGAAGCCATGAAAATGGAACAACCCCTCAACGCACACAAAGCCGGCACCATCACCAGACTGACAGCCCAAACCGGCGCCGTCCTCACCTCCGGCACCACCATCTGCGAAATCAAGTCCGCCGAGTAACTCGTGGCCGCTGGCGCTGGACTCGGTAAGGGGCCGGTTCACCGGCCCCCGGTCTGGCGCTGGATCCTCTACGCGATGGGCTTCGGCCTGCCCGCGAAGTATGACGAGTGGGTGTTTCGCGATCTCACGAACAGGGGCTGGCTGATCCGCGAACTGCTCCGCGTGGAGATGCTGGCGCTGCCGTTCCTGATCGGCTGTCTCTTCCTGCCCGTGCGGTGGGAGGTGCGGATCTGCGCCGCGTTCTTCTTCCTCGTCGGCCCACCGTTCGTGACGTCGCTGTACTCGAACGAGTGGCGCGACTACCGACTGCGCCAGCACGAACTCCTACCGCCGCAGATCCCGTTCGGCCCGAAGAACCCGCCCCGTTCCGGCCGTTGATCAACACGCTCGGATCGTTCGGATCTGAACGATCTCGGCGTGTTGATCAAGAGGCTTATTCGGCGTCTTCGACGGTAGATGCCTTCGCCGCGCGGCGAGCAAGGATCTTGTCGATCACTTCGACGCGCTTCTTGGCGAGGTCAGCCATCTGGTCGGCGCGACGCCGCACCTCGACCGGGTTAGTGCCAGCGCTGAAGACCATCGCCCAGCCGCCGGGCTGCTCCATCTCGGGGACCTTCTCGACGATCTTGGACTCCTCGACGTGATGCGTACCGGCGAAGCCGTGGTTCTCATCGACGACTGCGACCAGGACGTGGTTGCCCGGCACGTGCAACAGATCGGCGACGATCTGGTCGGCATTGTCGGCGAAGATGTCGGCGACCAAGATCGTCCTCAACGCCCGTTCGCGGGCTTCCGGAGACAGGTCACCATGCATCTGCACATCGGTCAGCGTAGTCACGACGGGGCAACGCGGCGAGCATGCTCGCCACTCCCTTGATTGACGTCTGAAACGTCAATCGGGCTCGGAGTTCGCCCGCCCGCTATGCTCGGCGGGTCGAGTTCGGCGAACGAAGGAGGTGGGTCCGATTTTCACCAACCAAACCGGTCACCACCTCGCGACGCTTTGAGCTGACTTCTGCGAGGTGGTGACTCGGGTTATCCCGAACCGAAGGGCATCACCATGCAGTTCATCACGCACACCTCCACCGTCGAGGGCGCGATTCAGCGCATCGACTTCGTCCTCGGCGCGGATGCCTCCGGTGCCCTGTGGCGTCCCGATGGTGGGACCGAACCGGTCGCGCTTCTCCTGGTCGCACTCGGCGGAGGGCAGCACGTCGATACGCCGGGCGTCGCAGCCCGCGCTCATCGCTTCGCCGAGCACGGTTACGCAGTTGCTGCCCTGAACAATCCGGGACAGGGTGGTCGTCCGCAGACCGATGCGGACATCTCCGCGATCGCCGCGATTCGCAATCCGGCGGCGACTCTGCAGCAACGAGGCACAGCAATCGAGAACTACAACGCCGTCGTTGCACCGCGCGCACTGCCAGAGTGGGCAGCGCTGTTGGACGTCCTCGCTGCGCGCTATCCCGAGATCGCCCATAAGCCCATCGGCTTCTACGGGGTGTCACTGGGCGCGGTCATCGGCCTGCACCTGCTCGCTGCGGAGCCACGCATCACAGCGGCCCGCCTCGGCCTCATCGGCGGCGAGCATCTGCTGCAGGCAGCACAGAGGATTCGCGTCCCAGTTGAGTTCGTCATGCAATGGGACGACGAACTGATCAGTCGCGAGTCGAGCCTTCGTCTCTTCGACGCGCTCGGCAGCACGGAGAAGTCGCTGCACGCCAGCCCTGGTGGACACACCGACGTCCCCGTTCACGAGCGGGACAGTGCACTGCGATTCTTCGACCGGACGCTGCGTGACGCCGGTGCGAGCTAGTCGCGGCCGAGGGCCTTGCGGATCCGCTCGGTTAGCGAACTCTGCGAATGTCCCAGATGGATCGCGCCGCAGACGCAGGCATAGGGCTTGAGATCCGCACCGACTCGCCTGCTCCGCTGTGCCTCCTCGATCGCCCACCACGCTTCGCGCATGGAGGCGTACTGCGTCTTGTCCGGATGCGGGCACAACATCGGAAGCTCAGTCAAGGTCGTCGTGGTTCATGAGCTGTCGCGCAGCTTCGGCCACCGAGCCCGATAGTGACGGATACACGCCGATCGTGCCGGCGATGTCATCAACGGTGAGGTTCTGCTGCACGGCCATCGCGAGCGGAAAGATGAGTTCGGAGGCATTCGGTGCCACCACCACTGCCCCGACGACGACGCCCGTCGCGGGACGGCAGTAGACCTTCACGAATCCCTCGACGTCGCCGGACATCTTGGCGCGCGCATTCGTCGCCAGCGGCAACGTCACCTGCCGCGCCGGGACATCGCCGGAGGTGATGGCGCCGTACCCCACCCCGACGGTCGCGATCTCCGGATGCGTGAAGACGTTCGCGGCGACGGTCTTCAACCGCAACGGCTGCACCGCCTCGCCGAGTGCATGCCACATCGCGATCCGTCCCTGCATACCGGCGACGGAGGCAAGCAACAGCACACCCGTGCAGTCACCCGCGGCGTAGATCGACGGGACGTTGGTGCGCGACACGCGATCGACCGCGATGTAGCCATTGGCATCGAGCGCAACACCGATGTGCTCAAGGCCGAGACCGTGAGTGTTCGGCACCGAGCCGACGCACATCAAGGCGTGCGAGCCGATCACCTCTCGCCCTCCCCCGGCGGCTACGCCCCCATTGCCGGGGGCGCCCCCGCTCTGCAGTTCGACCACAACCTTGTCCCCTTCACGGCGCACGGCCGATGCCCGTGCCTTGCGCACGAGCGTGCCGCCGCCTTGCGTGAAGACGCGCTCGATCACCTCAGCGGCGTCGGGGTCCTCGCTGGGCAGCACCCGCTCACGACTGGAGACAAGCGTCACCGGCACGCCGAGTTCGCTGTACGCGCTGGCGAACTCGGCACCGGTGACACCGGAACCGATCACGACGAGGTGCTCCGGCAGATCGTCCAGGTCGTAG
Source organism: Jatrophihabitans sp. (assembly GCA_036502295.1). Taxonomy (GTDB): domain Bacteria; phylum Actinomycetota; class Actinomycetes; order Mycobacteriales; family Jatrophihabitantaceae; genus DASXYU01. The sequence goes on from DASXYU010000026.1 coordinate 3,086, forward strand.
ACATCGCGCCACGAGAGGATGCGCTCGCCGTCGGGGACGGCGGTCGGCAGCACCCGCGGAGTGCCGCCGGTGGCGATGAGGACGACGTCCGCCTCCACCCTTGAGGTGATGACGCCGCCGGCGTCGCTGACTTCGAGGAGGTGTCCACGGGGCGGCTGCTCCGCGGCGAACCGCCCGGTGCCCTGCAGCACCGTGATGCCCTCGCCGGCGAGTCGCGCCGTGATGTCCTCGGACTGCTGCTGCGCGAGTTCCTTGATGCGAGCGTTAACCCTCGTCAGGTCGACCCGCACCTTGCCCGGAAGCCGCTCGCCCGTGGTGTCCGTGCCCGCCCCAGCTGCCACGCCCGCACTGCCGGAGGGACCCCCATCTTCGAACTCGACGAGGCCGGCACGGAACGCCTTGCTCATCCGCGTGATGCGATCACTGCTGGCGATCAATGTCTTGCTCGGCACGCAGTCGGTGAGGACGCAGGCACCGCCGAGCCCGTCGCGGTCGATCACCGTCACGTCGGCACCGAGGCTGGCCGCGACCAGCGCCGGTTCGTAGCCTGCTGGCCCGCCGCCGATGATCGCGATCCGTGTCACGACACCATTCTCCACCGATCCCTGTAGCAACGTGGGACGGCCTCGCCAGGCGACAGCGCGTGATGACCCTCGGTAGGCTCCGTTTCAATGTCTCGCGAGGACGGCGGTCTCTACGCTGCGTACGGCTCCAACATGGATCCGGAGCAGATGCTGGAGCGCTGCCCGCACTCGCCCACCGCCGGCGTCGGCTGGCTGAACGGCTGGCGCCTCACCTTCGGCGGCGAGGACCTCGGCTGGGACGGCGCGCTCGCGATGGTCGTCCCCGAGCCGGGCAGTCGTGTCTTCGTCGCGCTCTACGAGCTCTCCCCGCAGGACGAAGCGACGCTGGACTATTGGGAGGGCTTCGACGACGGGCTCTACGCCAAGATCACGCTCCGCGTCGCCGTTGACGAGGCGAGTGAAGTGCTGGCCACCGTCTACGTCCTCGAGGGCTATGAGGGTGGGCTTCCCTCGGCGCGTTACCTCGGACTCATCGCGGAGGCGGCCGCAGCGGCCGGTGCCCCCGCGGAGTACGTCGCCGAACTGCGCTCACGCCCGTGCAGGTCGCTCGGCGACTAACTCGACGAGCGTTCGTTGACCGTCCAGAGGACGGCGCCGAAGACGATCAGCGTGCAGACGTGCACAACGGTGCAGTAGAGACAGATCGCCTTCAGCTCGAAGAGTTCGGCCCAGACGAGGTAGATCACGCCGACCACGCCGAGCACGGCGCCGAGCACGCGCAGGACGTCGAGCTGCCGCACTCGCCACGTGACAGGCAGGCAAAGCACGCTCATTCCGACGAAGAAGACCACGCCTAGGACGGAGACCGGGATTCCGGCGAAGTGTGACCACTTGCTCGTGGTGACCTTCGCGCAGTTGATGGCGCCGGTGTCCGGACAGGCGAGGGTGAGCGATGAGCTGAAGTGCTCGACGGTGAGGTAGATCGCGGCCGCCAGGCCGACGATCGAGGCACCGAGCGCCGCGTACGCCGCCCGGGGCAGACGGGTAACGGTGTCGACGGACATCACTGCAGCGTGTTCGATGCGGCCATCACGCCGGAGGCGGTGCAGACGTTCGACGGCTGGTTGTTCGTCACCTTGCAGATGGCTGCGGTGAGGGCGTTCGCGGCACCGTCCACGGCCTGGGCGATCGTCGACTCCGGATCGGAGAGCGCCTGCGCGACCTGCTGCTGCGTCTTACCCGCAAGTAGGTCCGGGGCGTACTGGGCAGACGTCTGCAGATAGCGGCCACCGATGTCGACGAACGGGAACGACCCCTTGCCCAGCGACTGGAACAGTTGCTCGTCGCTCGTCGGCAGCGTCTTGATCGTCTTCTTGTTGCCGTCCTGAATCTCATCACCGCTGAAGGAGATGTAGCTGCTGGTGTAGGTCGAGGTGGCATAGCTCAGCGTGGGCGTATTCGGGTAGACGTCGTCCGAGGCCGACTTGGTCTGGCTCAGTCCCGTGAAGGTGCCGAAGCGCGACAGTGCCACCGTCAACGGCCAGCGCTCGGCTGCACAGAACGGGCACCACTCGGCGCCGACGTAGAGGATGCGCGGCTTGCTGCCGTCCTTCAGGGCATCGCCGGTCGTCTGCGTCGGCGGCGACTGGGCCGTGCCGATACCGACGTTGTCGAGGACGGTCGGGGAGACGCCGGTGACCAGGCTGGCGACGCTGCCCGCGTCGGCGCTCGTGTTGCCCGGGTTGTCCGGGGAGGTCTTGAGGACGCTCACCAGCACCATGACGATGATGACGATGAGGATGACGATGCTCGGGACGTAGAACGTCATCCAGCGGCGGCGGCGCTTCGATGACCGCTCGGCGGAGGCGCGGGCGACCGCCTGCTTCGCGGCGAGCCGGCGCTGCGCGGCGCTGGGCTGCGAGAACTTCGACTTCGGTTTGGGCTGCTGCGTCTTTGCCACATGTACAGCGTGAATGGCGAAACTGTGAGTCAGCAAGGGAACTAAGGCCCTCTCTTAGGAATGGGCTCAGCAACGGGGCTCGAGGAATGATCTCGTCCTCACGAGACGTTCTGCGGAGATGAAGATCGAGATCTGGTCCGACGTCGTCTGTCCCTGGTGTTATATCGGCAAGCGCCGCCTTGAATCCGCGCTCGCCGAGTTCGGACACCCTGAGGAGGTCGAGGTCGAGTACCGCTCGTTCCAGCTCGACCCCTCAGCGCCGCGCGACATCGTGGCCGATGCCCCGAAGGTTGCTGACCACCTCGCGAGCAAGTACGGCATGAGCGCCGATCAGGCGAGGCAGATGCAGCAGCAGGTGACCGACCTGGCCGCCGCCGAAGGGCTGACGTGGGACCACTCCAACTCTCCCTATGTGAACACCGTTGATGCCCACCGGCTGCTGCACCTCGCGCTGAGCGAGTACGGTCCGCAGACGCAGGTGGCGCTCAAGGAGTCGCTGCTGTATGCCTACTTCGGCAAGGCACAGAACGTCGCCGACCACGCGCTTCTGACCGAGCTTGCCGTGGCACAGGGGATGGATGCCGCTCGCGTCGACCAGGTGCTGGAGAGCGATGAGTTCGAGGACGCCGTCGCTGCCGACCAGCAGCAGGCGGTCGCCTTCGGCGCGAACGGAGTGCCGTTCTTCGTCATCGACCGCAAGTACGGCATCAGCGGCGCCCAGCCGAAAGATGTCTTTCTCCAGGCGCTCACTCGCGCCCACGCCGACGCCTGACTCCCCGCAACTTTTGGTCTTGAGTCCGGGTATGCCCGGACTCAAGACCAAAAGTTGGTCAGTCGAGGGCGTCGAGGATCCGGGCAGCCGCCTGATCCGGCGTGAGCTTGTCGGCAATGACCTCGGCCTCGGCAGCGTCGGCCACCGCTCGCACCGCCGGCTCGTCGAGGCGGGCCAGCAGACGATCGCGGACGAGGTCACGGCTCCACTGCACCAGCTGCTCGTGGCGGCGCTCCTCGAAGCGTCCCCCTTGGGCGAGCCACTCGCGGTGGCGCTGGATATGCGACCAGATCTTGTCGAGGCCGATGTTGTTCAGGCCGCTGCACGTGATCACCGGCGCCTGCCACTCGTCCGCGGTGCCGCGCAGTAGCCGCAGCGCACCGGAGAGTTCGCGCGCCGCCCTCGTGGAGTCGTCCTCGTGGTGCTCGTCGGCCTTGTTCACCCCGATGACGTCGGCGAGTTCGAGAATGCCGCGCTTCATCCCCTGCAGCTGATCGCCGGTGCGGGCCAGCGTGAGGAAGAGGAACGTGTCGACCATGTCGGCTACGACGTACTCCGACTGCCCGACCCCGACGGTCTCGACGAGGACGACGTCGTAGCCGGCCGCCTCCATCACGAGCATCGTCTCCCGGGTGGCCTTCGCGACCCCGCCCAGCGTCGTCCCCGCCGGCGAAGGACGGACGAACGCGTTCTGCTCCACCGACAGCCGCGCCATGCGGGTCTTGTCTCCGAGGATCGAGCCACCGGTCTTCGAGGAGGACGGGTCGACCGCGAGCACAGCTACACGGTGCCCCTCGGCGAGGAGGTTCAGGCCGAACTGGTCGATGAAGGTCGACTTGCCGACGCCCGGCACGCCGGTGATGCCGACGCGGATCGCCGTGCCGGTGTGCGGCAGCAACTCCGCGAGCAACGCCTGCGCCTCGTCGCGGTGGTCGGTGCGCTTCGACTCGACGAGCGTGATGGCCTTGGCGACCGTGGCACGGTCACCGGCCAGCACGCCGTCGGCGAGATCGCTCGCTAGTGGTTTCGACACGGCCTTCGGCCTACTCAACCGCCGCTACGCGAGCTGCTTGTTGAGGGCGCCGAGCAGCTGCAGCGCCGACTCCGCGATGACGGTCCCGGGCGGGAAGATCGCGGCCGCGCCCGCCGCGCGGAGCTCGGCGAAGTCCTGCGGCGGGATGACGCCGCCGACCACGATGAGGATGTCCGAGCGGCCGAGCTTGGCGAGCTCGTCGCGCAGCGCCGGCACCAGCGTGAGGTGACCGGCGGCGAGCGAGTTCACCCCCACCACGTGCACATCCGCCTCCACCGCCTGCCGAGCGACCTCCGCCGGCGTCTGGAAGAGCGGACCCACGTCGACGTCGAAACCGAGGTCGGCGAAGGCGGTGGCGATCACCTTCTGGCCGCGGTCGTGGCCGTCCTGCCCCATCTTGGCGATGAGGATGCGGGGGCGCCGACCCTGCGCGGCCTCGAAAGCGTCCGTGGCGGTGCGCACCGCGGCGATGCTCTCGGCATTGGCGGCCTCCTGCAAGTACACCCCCGAGATCGTGCGGATGGTGGCCTGGTGGCGGCCGTACACCGCCTCCAGCGCGTCGGAGATCTCCCCGACCGTGGCCTTGGCCCGTGCCGCGTCGATCGCCAGCTTGAGGAGATTGTGCTCCAGTCCGGGCGCCTTCTCGGTGGCCGCGCCGGTGAGGGCTGCGAGAGCGGCCTTCGTGGCGGCCTCGTCCCGCTCACCCCGCAGGCGCCGCAGCTTGTCGATCTGCTCGGCGCGTACGCCCGCGTTGTCGACCTTGAGGACGTCGATCATCTCTTCGTTCTCGACACGGTACTTGTTCACGCCGATGAGCGGCTGCTGGCCGGTGTCGATGCGCGCCTGGGTGCGCGCCGCCGCCTCTTCGATGCGAATCTTCGGCAGGCCGGCATCGATCGCCTTCGCCATACCGCCGGCGGCTTCGACCTCCTGGATGTGCGCCCATGCCTTCTCTGCGAGGTCCTGGGTGAGCCGCTCCAGGTAGTACGAGCCGCCCCACGGGTCGATCACCTTCGTGGTGAGCGACTCCTGCTGCAGCACCAGCTGCGTGTTGCGGGCGATGCGGGCACTGAAGTCGGTGGGCAGTGCCAGCGCCTCGTCCAACGCGTTCGTGTGCAGCGACTGGGTGTGTCCCTGGGTCGCCGCCATCGCCTCGATGCAGGTGCGGATGACGTTGTTGAAGACGTCCTGCGCCGTGAGCGACCAGCCGCTGGTCTGGCTGTGGGTGCGCAGCGAGAGCGACTTGTCACTCTTCGGGTTGAACTGCTTCACGAGCTTCGCCCAGAGCAGGCGCGCCGCGCGCATCTTCGCGATCTCCATGAAGAAGTTCGTGCCGACGGCCCAGAAGAACGAGAGGCGCGGGGCGAAGGCATCGATGTCCAGGCCCGCGGCGAGACCGGCGCGGATGTACTCGACACCGTCGGCGAGCGTGTACGCCAGCTCCAGGTCAGCCGTCGCTCCTGCCTCCTGGATGTGATAGCCGGAGATCGAGATCGAGTTGAACTTCGGCATCTTCTGCGAGGTGTACTCGAAGATGTCGCTGATGATCCGCATGCTCGGTGTCGGCGGGTAGATGTAGGTGTTGCGGACCATGAACTCTTTGAGGATGTCGTTCTGGATGGTGCCGGTGAGCTGCTCGGGCGCCACGCCCTGCTCCTCGGCTGCCACGACATACAACGCGAGGACGGGCAGCACCGCGCCGTTCATCGTCATCGACACCGACATCTTGTCCAGCGGGATGCCGTCGAAGAGCTGGCGCATGTCGAGGATGGAGTCGATCGCGACACCGGCCATGCCGACGTCGCCGACGACGCGCTCGTTGTCCGAGTCGTAGCCACGGTGTGTGGGCAGATCGAAGGCGATCGAAAGACCCTTCTGCCCCATCGCGAGGTTGCGCCGGTAGAAGGCGTTCGACTCGGCGGCCGTCGAGAAGCCGGCGTACTGCCGGATCGTCCAGGGCTGGTTGACGTACATCGTCGGGTACGGGCCGCGGAGGAACGGCGCGATGCCGGGATACGTCTGCAGGAAGTCGAGGCCGGTGAGGTCCGCGGCGGTGTAGACCGGCTTCACACCGATGCCCTCCGGCGTCTCCCACACCGGCAGATCGGCCGCCGCGGAAGGCGCCCCCACCTCTCCGGAGAGAGTCGCGTTGCCGAACTCAGGGATGCTCATCGCTCTACCCCCAGCAGATCCAGTGTCGTACTGAGGGCGTTGAGGACGTCCACACCCGCGTAGATGTAGCCGTCGATCCCGGCGCTGCGATCGCTCTCGACCCGATCGCCGGGCTGGCCGGCGAGGCCCAGGTACTTCGCGCCGGCCGCCTTCAGCGACGAACCTGCGGCGGCCGCCTCGGTCGCGTAGAACCTGTCGGAGGAGCAGAGCGTTGCGACGCTCGTCCCGCTTGCGGTGAAGGACGAGACGATCTCATCGGGCGTGCCGGTGCCGATCACCACGTCGATGCCGGCAGCTTGGTAGAGGTTGGTGGCGAAGCCGAGGCGGGCCGTGTGCACCGACGCAGGACCGAGCGCCGCGAGAAAGAGTTTGGGGCGCGACCCGGTTGACGCGAGGAATGCGTCCGCACGGTCGCGGAGCGCCTCGAAATCCTCCGAGTAGCGGTGCGGCGTGAAGTCGCCGGTGGCCTCGCGCGCGGTGACCGGGCGTCGCGTCAGTTCGTCCTCGGTGATGAGGGCGAACTCGCTGACGCCCGTGATCGGCATGCTGCGCTGCGCGACCTCCTCCTGCCGCGCCGCACGCGTCGTCTCGACGTCGGTGGCGAAGGCGCCGGCAGCGAGCGAGACCGCCGCGCCGCCGACACGCTCGATCGCCGTGAACTGCTCCCACGCCGCCGCGGCGAGGTGCTGCGTGAGCGACTCGATGTACCAGGATCCGCCGCCGGCGTCGATGACCCGGGCGAGCGATGACTCGTCGTGCAGGATCGACTGGGTGTTGCGCGCGATCCGGCGGGCGAAGTCGTCGGGAAGACCGACCGCGCTGTCGAACGGCAGGACGGTGATCGCCTCGGCACCACCGATCGCCGCGGCGAAGGCCGCGATCGTGGAGCGCAGCATGTTCACCCACGGGTCGCGCTGCGTGAGCATCGCTCCGGAGGTGACCGCGTGCTGCCGCTGGCCGCGCTCGAGGCTGCTGCCGCTGAGTTCGCTCACGCGCGCCCAGAGCAGGCGTGCGGCGCGCAGTTTGGCGATCGAGGCGAACTGACTGTCGGTGACGGCGAACCGGAACTCGATCCGGTCGAGTGCCTCGTCGACCGTGAGCCCGGCTGCTGTGAGCGCCCGCAGGTAGGCGACGCCGACCGCGGTCGCATAGGCGAGCTCTTGCGTGTCGTTCGCACCGGCGAGGTGGACGACGGTCGCCGCGACCGTCGCGATCTGCAGGTTCGGGTAGTCCCTCACCTTCTCGGCGAGTTCGGCGAGGACGGCGAGGTCGGACTGGCCGCCGAAGCGCGCGGCGTCACCGATCGGGTCGGCGCCGAGCGAGCCGCGCAGCTCGGCCGGGGCGACACCGCGGGAGGCGGCCAGAGAGAGGAGCGCGTCGGTCGCCTCGACGGTCATGGCGCCGGCGTCGAGGACGACCGGTGCCAGGTCGAGGTAGACGCCGTCGAGCGCTACAGCCAACTCGGCGGGGTCGAGCCGGTCGGGGCCCAGGCGCAGCCAGACCGAGGTCGCGCCGTTGGCGAGGTCGTCGAGGACGGCCGCATTCATGCTCTTGGCGTCAGGGTCGCAGTGGTGCTGGCGGACGTCCCAGCCGGCCGCCGCGCTGCCCTCCGCGGTGGCTCCCCGGACGAACGGCGCCTGCCCTGGAAGTCCGGTGGGGGGCAGCGCGGCTACGTCCTCAGCCGTGTAGAGCGGCTGGATCGGTCCGTCAAGGGTCTGGGTGACCAGCGAGTCGAAGTCGGCGCCCGATTTGGCGAGGACGCCGGCGACCGCCGAACGCCACTGCTCTTCGGTTGGCGCGGGAAACTCAGCAGCCAGCGACAGCTTCGATGCTGACGCACCGCCGGACAACGATGTCTCAGAGGGCATCTCCGGATCGTATGGCGCAACTCTGCGAATGAACCCGTCGGGTGGTTTATCTCGCACTCCCTCGCGGGGGGCGCGCAATAGGGTGAACCACATGGTCTCAGGCATCACGGATGCGAAAGCGGTTGCGGCTGCCGTCCAGGCGTGGCTCGAGGACGAGGTCGATACAGAGTCGGAGCAGGAGCTGCGGACGCTGCTCGCCGAGGAGGCGTTCGACCGTCTCGACGGATACTTCGGCGCCCCGCTCGCCTTCGGTACCGCTGGGCTGCGCGGAGCTCTGCAGCCCGGCCCCAGCGGCATGAATCGCACCGTGGTCCGGCGCGCGGCAGCAGGGCTCGCGGCGTGGCTGCAGGCGCAAGGCTCGGCGGGCGCGCCGGTCGTCATCGGCTATGACGCCCGGCACCGCTCCGACGTCTTCGCGCGTGACTCCGCGGAGGTCTTCGCCGCAGCGGGCTTCGATGCCCGGCTGCTGCCGCGTGCCTTGCCCACACCCGTCCTCGCCTTCGCCGTGCAGTATCTCGGTGCCGCCGCCGGTGTGATGGTCACCGCCTCGCACAATCCGAAGAACGACAACGGCTACAAGGTCTACGTCGCCGACGGCGCACAGATCGCACCGCCGGTGGACGAGGCGATCGAGGCACAGATTCGTGCCGTGACGCGCGTGCGCGATGTGCCGCTCGCCGAGACGTACACCGTCCTCGACGAGGCTGTGGTCGACGCCTACGTGGCGGCGATCGCCGGGCTCGTTGCGCCCGGCAGGCGCGGCGTGCGGATCGTGCACACCGCGATGCACGGCATCGGCACGGAGACCGTGCGCAAGGTCTTCGCCGCCGCGGGTTTCGACCCGCTGCTGTCGGTACCGGAGCAGGCCGACCCCGACCCCGAGTTCCCGACGGTGGACTTCCCGAACCCGGAGGAGCCCGGCGCCATCGACCTGGCGCTGGCGCTGTTGCGTTCCTCGGGCGCGGACCTCGTCCTCGCCAACGATCCCGATGCCGACCGCTGTGCCGTCGCGGTTCCCACCGACGACGGCGGCACGATGCTGCGCGGCGATGCCGTCGGCGTGCTGCTCGCCGACGCGCTCATCCGTCGCGGAGTGCGTGGCACCTACGCGACAACGATCGTCTCGTCCTCGATGCTCGGCGCGATCTGTGAGCGGCACGGCGTCGAGTTCGCGCAGACGCTCACCGGGTTCAAGTACATCTCCCGCGCGGCGACGGATCTCGTCTTCGGTTACGAGGAAGCCCTCGGCTACGCCGTGGCGCCGGAGCTCGTGCGGGACAAGGACGGCATCAGCGCCGCCCTGCTCCTCGCGGACCTGGCGGCTGAGCTCAAAGCCGCCGGTTCATCGCTGCCCGCCCGGCTGGAGGAGCTGTACGCCGAGTACGGCCGCTACGCCACCGACCAGCTGTCGGTGCGCGTCGATGACCTCGGTGAGATCGCGGCGATGATGCAGCGGCTGCGCGACGAGCCGCCGGCTACGCTGCTCGGTTCCCTGGCACTCTTCGAAGACCTGCTTCCGGATACGGACGGGGTGCGTCTTACCTGGGGCAGCGGCCGCGTCGTGGTCCGTCCTTCGGGGACAGAGCCGAAGCTGAAGGCCTACCTCGAAGTCGTCCTCCCCGGCGGTACCGCGACAGAGGGCCGTGAGCAGCTGGCACACCTTCGCACGGAGATCTCGGCCGCGCTGGGCCTCTAGCTCGCAACCGCTGTGCCTGCTATTCGGCAGAGCCGCTGTACCTGTTATTCGGCAGAGCCGAATCTGTAGGACTGGCCGCGCCACGCAATGGTGACGCCGGAGGAAACGAGCGGGCCGTTCGACGGACCGACGAGGACGCTGATCACACCGTCGGCCGAGGTCTGCAGCGACGCCACCGTGTTTGCTCCCCCAGCGGCTACGCCCCCATTGCTGTGGGTGCCTCCAGTGCAGTGATAGTCGAGGACGTTGTCGTCCAGTTCCGGCAGCGTCCCGGTCAGTACAACGCAGTGCGTGGCATCCGGAAGCTCTAGCGCCCACGGGTCGCCGTTCTTCAGGATCAGGTTCTCGGTCGGCAGCGGGGTCGTGAGGGTCATGAGCGTCCCCGGCGTCCACGGATCATCGAAGCACGCCACCGTCAGCGGGTTGGTGTCTACGGCAGGCGCGAAGCAGGGGTCATAGATCGTGTTGCCCGCCAGGCAGCGGAACACGCCTGCGATCGGGATCGTGATCGAACTCGAGAAGCAACTACCCGTCGCGGTCTTGGATGCCTGTCCCACGAGGTGGCCGTTCTCGTCGTAGGGGGCGAAGAGCTTCTGTTGGGGCGGCGAGTACGAGCCCGACGGCGTGGGGCCGGTGATCTGCGCGGGACTCGTCGGGACCGTCGCCTGTGAGGACGGTGAAACCGGCGGCTTGGCGTTGCCGCTGGTGCAGGCAGCGAGTCCGAGGGCGGCTGCGAACAGGGCCATGGCTGCGATAAGCGCACGCCTCATGCCCGGCACCCGTTACCACCCCTCCTGCGCGATACGCGATACCTAATCTAACTAGTAGACGTCATTACATATCGCCCCGTTGCTAACGACGCGCAACGTTTCAGTGACGAAAGTGATCAAGATCAACGGCACAGCCTCTTAGCGGGGCCCGAACTGCCGATCCCCCGCGTCCCCTAGTCCGGGGACGATGTAGGCGCTCTCGTTGAGCCCCTCATCGATGCTCGCCGTAAAGAGGCGGGACGCGAGGCCGCCGTCCTCGATCCTTGCGACACCGTTCGGCGCGGCAAGCGCGCAGATCACCGTCAGGTCCGTGGCCCCGCGCGAGGCGAGCAGCTCAAGGCAGTACTGCAGCGAACCGCCTGTGGCGAGCATCGGGTCGAGGACGAAGACGGGACGGCCGGCGAGCGAGTCCGGCAGCGACGCCATGTACGGCGTCGGCTGGTGGGTCTCCTCGTCGCGCGCGAGGCCGACGAAGCCCATGTGCGACTCGGGGAGCAGGTTGAACGCGGCCTCCGCCCAGCCGAGGCCGGCCCGCAGCACCGGGACGATCAGCGGCGGATTCGCCAGCGCCGTCCCCTTGGTCGGCGCCACCGGCGTGGTGATCGGCACCTCGACGGTCTCCAACGACCTCGCCGCCTCGTAGACGAGCAGCGTGCCGAGCTCGCGCAGCGCGTTGCGGAACTCCGCGTTGCTGCTGCTCTCGGCGCGCATCACCGTCAGGCGGGCCTGCGCAATCGGGTGGTCGACAACAACGGTCTCCATGATCCGCACCCTAGCTGTGCCGAGTGGTCACTTGTGCCGTCGAGTGGTCAGTTACTGGTGACCACTCGGCGGCATAGGTGACCACTCAACGGGGGAGGGCGGCGAGGACGGAGGGGGTGGCGCTCATGCCGAGGCGGGTGGCGCCGGCCTCGATCATCGCCAGCGCGTCCTGCAGCGTCCGGACACCGCCCGACGCCTTGCGCCCCAGCTCGGGCACGGCGGCGGCCATCGTCCTGATCGCCCCGACACTCGCGCCGCCGGCAGCGTGGAAACCGGTGGAGGTCTTCACGTAGTCGGCACCGGCGTCGCGGCTGAGCTCGCACGCGAGCGTGATCTGCTCCGGCGTCAGCAGCGCCGACTCGAGGATCACCTTGAGGATGGCCCCCGGCGACGCCGCGCGCACCGCCTCGGTCACCGCCGTGATGTCGGCGAGGACGTAGCCGGTGTGGCCGTCCAGAAGCCGGCCGACGTCGAGCACCATGTCGAACTCATCAGCACCCGCAGCCGCCGCGGCGTGTACCTCGGCCACCTTCGCCGCGGTGATCGTCGCGCCGAGCGGGAAGCCGATCACTGTGCAGAGCTTGACCCCGCTACCGGACACGATCGGCGCCACCGTCTCGACCCGCGAGGAGTTCACGCAGACCGACGCGCAGGCGTACTCGACGGCCTCGCTCGCCACCGTCCTCACCTGATCGGCGGTGGCCTCCGGCTTGAGGATGGTGTGATCGATCATCGCCGCGAGCGCGGCACGCGTCAGCATGGCCACCAGCGTACGGACGAGCTCAGCTGACGGTCACGTCCTCCGAGGTCAGCGCCACGGTCATGACGTTGGGGGCGTTCGCGGCCGTGCCGTCATTGCGCAGCTCCGCCTCGGTGATGAGAGCACTTGGCGGCGATCCGCAACGAGCCCGTCTTCTTGCTCCGGCAGACCTTCGACGCAGCGGTCGCCCGGCGTGATCACCGGACGGGCTGCGACCGAGACGCCCGTCCCCGTCAGGACGAGAATCGCCACTGCTCCTATGACGAAGCGGGACCTACGCAAGACCCTTCGGAATTCCCTCACCACGCGCCGAACTCGTGGCACGACGTAACGTGAGAAGGAACCCTTATGCTGCGAATTTCCGGCGAGTCGGATGGCTAAGACAATTAGCTCAGAGCAGCCCGTCGCTGAGCGCACTCGGAGTGCCGAAGCGGTGCGCGGTGATCGACACCGCCTGCTCGTGCAGGAACGGCAGCAGCTCGATCCGTCCCGCCTCCGTCACCGGGTGGTCATAGATCGCCAGATCGGGACGTCCTCCCGCAGCCTCGTACACCTCGGTCCCAGCTGCCCCGACCAGGCGGATGCGACCGGCGGTACGTGTCGTCAGCGCGGCCAGCCACTCCTCCTTGGACTGCACCACGACCCGCTGTCCGAAACCCTCGAGCGCGTTCAGCATGGGCTCCGGGAGCGCAGTCGCCGTCGAGATGGTGACTGCGGCACCGGCCCGCGCGCCCGCCGCCGCGACGCGCAGGGCCGACTCGGTGTAGCCCATCGCGGTGAGTCGGATCTCGACCGGCACCGGCAGGTACCGCAGCACGTCACGCTCCGCCGTCAGCCCGCTCACGTCCTTCGCGACGCCGAACTCGCTCGCCCACGCTTCGGCATCCGACCGCAGCGCCCGCTCCAGTGACTCGGTGGTGAGCCCGGCAGCCTTCGCGGCGTCGAGCACCGCGCGACCCAGCACGCCGAATCCCGAGGACGGCCCGGACGCCGTCGCCTCGCTCGGCTCCCAGTTCGAGAGGCCGATGAGGTAGTTGGGGCCGCCGGCCTTCGTCCCCGCACCGACCGCGGATTTCTTCCAGCCCCCGAAAGGCTGTCGCCGCACGATCGCGCCGGTAATGCCGCGGTTGATGTAGATGTTGCCCGCCTGCACCTCGCCGAGCCATGTCGCAAGCTCATCGCGGTCCAGGGAGTGCAGTCCGGCGGTGAGGCCGTACTCGACCTGGTTCTGGATCCCGATCGCCTCCTCGAGCGTCTCGGCGGTGATGATGCCGAGGACGGGACCGAAGTACTCGGTGAGGTGAAACTCCGAACCTGCTTGCACGCCGGTCTTCACCCCCGGCGACCAGAGCCGACGCGTCGCGTCGAGCGGCTTCGGCTCCACCAGCCACGACTCCCCCGGCGACAGCGTGGTGAGCGCGCGTTCGAGTTTGCCCGAGACGGGTTCGATCACCGGCCCCATCTGCGCGGTCGGATCATCGGGGTAGCCGACGGTGAGCGAGCTGACGGCGTCGACCAGCTGCGTCCTGAAGCGTCGCGACTGCGCCACGGAGCCGACGAGGATCGCCAGCGACGCCGCGGAGCACTTCTGCCCCGCGTGGCCGAACGCCGAGTTCACCACGTCCTTCACCGCAAGGTCGAGATCCGCGCTCGGGGTGACGAGGATGGCATTCTTGCCGCTCGTCTCGGCGAGCAGTGGTAGGTCCGGACGGAACGAGCGGAACAGCGCTGCCGTCTCGTAGGAGCCGGTGAGGACGAGGCGCCCGACGCGCTGGTCGCTGACGAGTTGCCGGCCGAGATCGCCCTCATCCACCTGCGCGAGCCGCAGCACCTCGGTCGGGACGCCGCCGTCCCAGAGTGCCTGCACCATCACCGACCCGCAGCGCGTCGCCTGGGGTGCCGGCTTGATCACTACTGCTGATCCCGCAGCGAGAGCAGCAAGGGTGGAGCCGGCGGGGATCGCGACCGGGAAATTCCACGGCGGCACCACCAGTGTGAGCGGCACCGGTACGTGCCGCGCGCCATCGATGCGGTCGAGATCGTCGGCACAGCTCGCGTAGTAGTTCGCGAAGTCGATCGCCTCGCTCACTTCGACGTCGCCCTGATCGACGGTCTTGCCGCATTCGCTCGCCATCACCTCGACGAGATCGGCGCGGGCCCGCTCCAGCGAGACTGCCGCGGCGCGCAGCACAATGGCTCGATCGGCTCCGGAGCGTCCTGCCCAGTTGGCCGAGGCGGCGACGGCGCCCCCGATCACCTCCTCCACCTGCTCGGCCGAGGTAAGCGTCGTGGCGGCGACAAGGTCATTGCCGAGCGTCGAGGACGGAACCCGCGCCAGGATCTGCCTCGCCCATTCGCGGTTGCCCGGCAGCGATGAATCCGTGTCCGCTGTGTTGTGAAACGGCGACGGTTGAGTAGGCGCCTCTGGCACCGTGTCGACACCATCGTCGGCTTCGCCACGCTCGCTCTGCGAACTACTCGGCCACCGCGATTGACGGCGGTTCGGTGTCGGCACGGCGTCGTCCACGTCTGCCAGCGAGGCGAGGAAACGCTGCTTCTCCCGTTCGAAGAGCCGCTCGTTCGAGGCGAGATCGAAGACGGCCGACATGAAGTTGTCCTCGCTCGCCCCCTCCTCCAACCGGCGGATCAAATAAGCGATGGCGACGTCGAATTCCTGCGGATGTACCACCGGCGTGTAGAGCAGCAGACTGCCGACGGTGCGGCGCACCGCTTCGGCCTGCCCGGTGGCCATGCCGAGCAACATCTCGAACTCGACACCTGACGGCGTCGAGGGGTCCTCAACCACCACGAGGCGGCGCTTCGCCAGCGCCCAGGCGTAGGCGACGTCGAAGAGGTTGTGGCCGGCGACGCCGAGCCGCACGTTCGCGATGTGCTCGGGACGCAGCGCGTAGTTCAACACCCGCTTGTAGTTGGTGTCCGACTGCTGCTTCGTCGCCCAGGTGGCGAGCGGCCAGCCGTGCAGCTCGGCCTCGACCTTCTCCATCGGGAGGTTGGCGCCCTTCACCAGACGCACCTTCACCGCAGCGCCTCCGCGGGCGCGCCGCGCCGCCGCCCACTCCTGCAGCCGGATCATCGCGCCGAGCGCATCGGGCAGATAGGCCTGCAGCACGATGCCGGCTTCGAGGTTCAGCAGCTCGGGACGGTCCAGCAGCCGGGTGAAGACCGCGATCGTGAGGTCGAGGTCTTCGTACTCCTCCATGTCGAGGTTGATGAACTTCTGCGGCGCCGAGGTGGCGGCCAGCGTGTAGAGCGGCAGCAGGCTCTGCTCCACGTGAGCAACCGCCTCGTCGAAGGCCCAGGGCGAGTGTGGCGCGACCGTGGAGGAGACCTTGATCGAGACGTAGTCGATGTCAGGACGGGCCAGCAGCATGTAGGTGCCGTTGAGTCGTCGTCCCGCCTCGCCCGCGCCGAGGACGGCCTCGCCGAGGAGGTTCACGTTGAGTCGTGTTCCGTCACGGCGAAGCGCGGCGATCGACTTGCCGAGCCTGGTGTCGGTGGCGTCGACCACCAGATGCCCCACCATCTGTCGCAGCGCGCGCCGCACGATCGGGATGAGCTGCTCCGGCGCGATGCGTCCCGTGCTGGCCCCGAGCTTCACCGCGGCACGCAACGGCAGCGGCAAAGAGGCGGGGACATCCTTGGCAAGGACGGCGAAGTTGCGGGCGGCGACGTGGGGATCTTCAGGGCGGATGACTCCGTCGACGAAACCTACGGTGAACGCCAGACCGCGCGGATCTTTGAGGACGCCCGCAAGGCGTTTACCGGCTGGATCCACCGGCTCGGCGGCGGCTGCGGCGAGCCATGCACGCACCTGGTCGAGTACTTCGGCGACGATCTGCTCGTCCTTGATCACGCCGTCCGTACCCGTCGTATCCCCCATCACCTGATTATCCCGGCGCTTTCCGGTACGAACGGCGTGTCACGGGTGAAATGAATAGAAGCGAGATCGGGATTCCTCAGTTCTTCTGGGGTTCAGCCGAAAAGAACAGACGAAGTGGTACTGAAAGTTGGGGAAGGCTATGCCAGAACGCGTCATGCGCATCGCGGCCGACGTCTCCGCTCTGACCCGTTCGAAGCTGGGTGAGGTAGCGGAGGTCGCGACCGCCACCAAGATGCTCGCGATCAACGCCTCCATCGAGGCGTCGCATGCCGGCGCCAACGGGCAGGGCTTCGCCGTCGTCGCCAAGGAGGTCGGCGCGGTCGCCGATACCGTCCGCAGCCTCTCGAACCAGCTGGACGAGCAACTCGCTCCGCTCGTGGATGAACTCACCACACTCGGCTCGACCCTCGTGGAGCAGGTGCGCGGCACGCGATTGACCGATCTCGCCCTCAACGCAGTCGAGATCATCGACCGCAACCTCTACGAACGCAGCTGCGACGTGCGCTGGTGGGCCACCGACAGCGCGGTGGTGCAGGCCTGCACCAACCCGAACGACACGACCGTGACCAACCACGCCGGCAAGCGCCTCGGCCTCATCCTCAGCAGCTACACCGTCTACCTCGACCTCTGGATCGCCGACACTTCGGGGCGGGTGATCGCGCATGGCCGCCAGGGCAAGTTCCCCGACGTCCTCGGCTCGAACGTCAGCGGCCAGACGTGGTTCCGCAAGGCGATGGGCACGCACAACGGCGGCGAGTACGCCGTGGACGACGTGAGCACGAGCCGTGCACTGCACGGTGCCACGGTCGCGACCTACGCCACCGCCGTCCGGGAGGATGGCGAGGAGAGCGGGCGGGTGATCGGCGTCCTCGGTATCTTCTTCGACTTCGCCCCGCAGGCGAAGGACATCGTCACCGGCATCCGGCTCTCCGCCGAGGAGCTCGCGCGCACCCGCGTGATGCTCATCGACGCCAAGCATCGCGTGCTGGCGTCCTCGGACGGCCGCGGCCTGCTCAACGAGATACTCGACCTCGCTGCCGCCGGCGGAAACAAGGCCGGCTCCTTCACGCGAAGCTCAGGCGAGATGGTCGGCTACGCGCTCACGCCCGGCTATGAGACCTACAGCGGCCTCGGCTGGTACGGCGTCATCACCCAGCAACCCGTCACTTCCTGAGCCAGCTTTTGGTCTTGAGTCAGTCAATCGCCTGACTCAAGACCAATCTTGAGGCTCTAGGCTGGCGGCGTGACCAGCTCACTCGACGCCGCCATCGTCCCGATCACCCTCACCGTCAACGGCCGCACCGGCCTGACGCTCTGGGCTCCGCCGTGGGAGGACGAGGACGGCGAGGAATGGATGGGCTTCCTCGGTGACGGGGCGAAGATCCTGCTCTACCCCACGACCGCAGAGCTCGCCGCGTTCATCGTCTCCGGGCAGGAGAACGACCTCTCCGACCACCCCGCGTGGGGGCGCGTCGCGCGCTCGACGCCGGATGATCTCGAGCCTGCCGAGGACGACGCCTACGACCTCGACGCGGTCTATGACTGGGCGGCGGGCGAGCCCGACCCGGTGAGCGTCTCGGCGCTGGCCAACGTGGTGGACATGGTCGGCAAGATCGCCGACTGCTGCGACGACGGGGCACTGCGCCGCCTCATCGAGGACACGCCTGAATACGCCGAACTCGTCAGCGAGGACGTCAGCTACCTGGGCAAGGAGGGCAAGCGAGCCTGGAACCAGCTCGGCGACACCCTCGCCGACTCCTGGGAGCGGGCGATGGCACGCGTCGGGTCCTGGCTGCGCTGGGAGGGCGAATTCCCTGAGCCCAGCGATGAGGACGAGAACGAGGACTCTGCGGACGAGGAGCCAGCGGACTGACCGGTCAGTCGTCTCGCCGGGCGATGGCCCGCGAGTAGGCCTGCTTGTGCTCGCGGATCGCCGCCTGCATCTGCTCCGCGGGCAGCGCCGGAGCGCCGAGTGCCGACGCCCCGGGACGTAGTCCGTCGAGGACCATCGGCAGATAGCGATGCCAGAGGTTCGGCGCGGTAGCGCCGGCCACGTCGCTCACCGTGCAGAGCATCAGGATGATGAAACCGAGATCCGACGGCTCCGCGTCCTCACGAACCTGACCGTCCCGTTGCGCACGCCGCAGCAGCTCCTCCAGCGGCGGCATCACCCGCTTCTCGAAGTCGTCCTCGGCGTTGCCGCTGGCGCCGGTGAGAACTTCGCGCAGCCCCTGGTTCGTGCTCTGCACCTCGAGGACGGCCTCGAAGAATTCGAGGAGCCCCGTCCACGGGTCCGCTGCGGCTCGGGCGTGCTCGGCGAGGCCGACGAAACGCTCAAGCTCCTGGTCGATGATCGCCGCGATGAGCTCGTGCTTGTTGCTGAAGTGCCGGTAGGCGGTACCTACGCCGAGCCCCGCATGGTGCGCGATCTCGTCCAGGCTGGCCTCGCCGCCACGGGACGCGAAGACTTCGCGCGCCGCCGCAATGAGCAGTTCGCGGTTGCGGGCAGCGTCCTTACGCAGAGGACGTGGCGTCGCTATCGCATTGGTCGACATCGCTGGTCAGAGTAGGCCGACGGCGTGCTCTTGGGCAGCAACGTCGATCTTCCCCGGACGAATGATTGCCGCCGTCAGCGCCGCTGCAGCCACGAAGACCGCGGCAGCGAGCCAGAATGCGACCTTGTAGCTGTGCACCGCGGCAGCTCCGGCGACGGCCTGGCTGTCCGCTCCGGCGATGAGGTGGGCGGCGATGTAACTGGCGGCCACAGAGGCGGCGATCGTGTTGAACAACGCCGTACCGATGGCACCGCCGACCTGCTGCATCGTGTTCACGGCCGCCGAGGCGACACCGGAATCCTCCGGCTGCACGCCGAGGGTTGCCATACTCATCGCGGGCGCGAAGACCAGGCCGAGGCCGAGGCCGACCACCAGTGTCGGCAGCAGAACCTCTGACGGGTAAGAACTGTGCACGCCGATGCGCGTCAGCAGGACGAGGCCGATCGCGCCGATGAACATGCCGCCGCCGATGAACATCCGCGGCGTGAGGCGCGACATGAGAACCGTGCTCGCGATACCCGTCACCAGGATGAGAATGATCGTCATCGGCAGGAAGGCGAGTCCGGTACGTACCGCGCTGTAGCCGAGCGACACCTGCAGGTAGTAGGTGAGGAAGAGGAAGACGGCGAACATGCCGACCGTGGCGAGCAGCATCGCGAGGAACGCGCCACCCCGGTTGCGGTCCAGCAGGATGCGCAGCGGCAGGAGCGGCTCGCTAGTCCGGTTCTGCCGCAGGACGAATCCGACGAGCAGCACCACCGACGCAACGAAGAAGCCGAGGGTGTAGACGTCGCCCCACCCGTCGGTCTCGGCGCGGGAGAAGCCGTAGACCAGCGCGAAGAGTCCGGCCGTCACCAGCCCGGTGCCGGGTAGATCGAGCTTCGGACGCACGGCCGAACGCGTGTGCTTGAGGATGGCGATCGCCCCGAACGACGCGACGCCGGCGAAGATCAGGTTGACGTACATCGTCCAGCGCCACGACGCGTACTCGGTGAGCAGTCCGCCGAGGAGCAGTCCGAGCGAGGCGCCACCACCGGCGATGCCACCGAAGATGCCGAAGGCGCGGCCGCGCTCATTCGGATCGGTGAAGGTCGTGGTGAGCAGAGCAAGCGCGGCAGGCGCGAGCAGGGCCCCGAACGCTCCCTGCACCGCGCGAGCCGCCGCGAGCATCCCGAAGTTCACCGCGGCGCCGCCGACTGCGGAGGCAGCCGCGAATCCGATCAGCCCGACGATGAAGGTCCACTTGCGGCCGAAGTGGTCGGCGATCCGTCCGCCGACAAGGAGCAGACTGCCGAAGGCGAGCGAGTAGGCGGTGATGATCCACTGCCTGTCGCCGTCGGAGAAGCCGAGCGACCGCTGGGCGGTCGGCAGAGCGATGTTCACGACCGTGCCGTCGAGGACGACCATCACCTGGGCGATCGACAGGACCACGAGGATCCACCAGCGACGGGCGTACTGCGGGTCGTGAGAGGCGTCGATCCTGGGCGAGGCCTCTAGCACGGGATTGTTGGTAGACATCGCTTGCTCCTTGCGTGGGGAACGGAGGGACCGCCTCCGCTTCAGCTGAAACCATAGCAGCGATCCGGAGCTGTTTACTCCGTTTCAAGCGCCTTCACTTTCGAGATCTGGGCCACACATGCGTACCGTGGCAGGCTGTCGGGGTGCCGGAACCGACCGTCGTCGCCGCCATCGACCAGGGCACCACCTCCACCCGCTGCCTGCTCTTCGACCGCAGCGCCCGCGTGGTCGCGGCGGCGCAACTCGAGCACGCGCAGCGCTTTCCGCGGGCAGGCTGGGTCGAGCACGATCCGGCCGAGATCTGGACGAACACCCGCCGGGTCGCCGCCGACGCCCTCGCCCAGGCCGGACTCACCGCGGCCGATGTCGCCGCGGTCGGCATCACGAACCAACGCGAGACCACCGTCCTCTGGGATCGTCGCACCGGAGCCGCCGTCGCTCCGGCGATCGTCTGGCAGGACACCCGCACGCGCGCGATCTGCGACTCGCTCGGCGACGCACCCGGCGGAACGGACCGGTTCCGCGACCGCACCGGGCTGCCGCTGGCCACGTACTTCTCCGGCCCCAAGATCCGCTGGCTGCTCGACAACGTCGACGGCCTGAGAGGACGAGCCATACGCGGCGAACTCGCCTTCGGCACCGTCGACAGCTGGCTGCTCTGGAACCTCACCGGCGGTGGCAGGCGTCCCCATGCGTCTTCTGACGGGGCCGGCGCGCACGCCACCGACGCGACGAACGCCTCGCGCACGTTGCTGATGGACCTCGACACGTTGACCTGGGCGGAGGACATCGCCGACGAACTCGACGTGCCGATGTCACTGCTGCCCGAGATCCGTTCGTCCTCGGAGGTCTACGGAACCGTCCGCGGTGGCGCGCTGGACGGCGTGCCGATCGCCGGGATCCTCGGCGACCAGCAGGCGGCGGCGTTCGGGCAGGCGTGCCTGGAGCCGGGCGAGGCGAAGAACACCTACGGCTCCGGCAACTTCCTGCTCTTCAACACCGGCACCGAGAAGGTGCGCAGCAGCCACGGCCTGCTCACCACGGTCGCCTACGCGCTGCCCGACCGGAAGCCCGTCTATGCGCTCGAGGGATCGATCGCCGTCACCGGCGCCCTCGTGCAGTGGCTGCGCGACAACCTCGGGCTGATCGGATCCGCAAGTGAGATCGAAGCGCTGGCCGCGACGGTGCCCGACAACGGCGGCGCGTATCTCGTCCCGGCGTTCTCGGGTCTCTTCGCGCCCTACTGGCGACCCGATGCCCGCGGCGTGCTCGTCGGTCTGACGGGCTTCGTCACCCGAGCACACCTCGCCCGGGCCGCACTCGAAGCCACCGCATTCCAGACCCGCGACGTCGTCGACGCGATGGCTGCCGACGGTGACATCCTCACGACTCTCAAGGTTGATGGAGGCATGGTCGTCAACGACCTGCTGATGCAGTTCCAGGCGGACATCCTGGGCGTCCCCGTTGTGCGCCCCGTGGTTACCGAGACGACTGCTCTCGGCGCCGCCTACGCGGCAGGACTGGCCATCGGCTTCTGGTCCTCAACGGATGAGATCCGCACGAACTGGGCCGAGGAGAGGCGCTGGGAGCCGAGAATGGGCATGGCCCGACGCGAGGCACTCGTGGGCGAGTGGCGCCGGGCCGTCACCCGCACCTTCGACTGGGCTCCGACGCCTGCAGACATGCCGCCGGCAACGACGGACTCGTGGGCGCAGCGAGTGCAAAAACGGCTCCGGATCGGAATGCTCCGAGTCAGCAGGCTTCAGCGAGGGCGGTGAGCTTCGCGACGTAGGAGGGCCAGTCCACCGACGGCAGGTTGGAGTTCGTGACGTTGAGTCCGGCCTCGCCGTCGATCTGCTCGCGGAGGATGTCGGCGTGGCCGGCGTGCCGTGAAACGTCCTCGATGACATGCACGAGCAGCCGCTGCAGCGTGGTCTTCGCCCGATCCTCCGGCCACCACGGCACTCGGGCAACGGTCTCGAGTGGACGGCTGTCGATCGTCTCGTCGGCGAACGCCCAGACGCGGCGGTAGAGGTCGACGATGCCGGCGGCGGTCTCGTCCTCGGCGGCGTACATATCTGCCTGCGGGTCGACGTCGTACGCCTGCATCGCGACCCGATCGGGCGTGGGCCACTGGCGGCCGCAGGAGTCGCCGAAGTAGCCGATCTCGACGTTCGCCGCGTGCTTGACCAGCCCGATGAGGTTCGTTCCGGTGGGGGTCCGCGGCATCCGAACGTCCCGCTCGCTCAACCCCTCCAGCTTCCAGAGCAGTGCCTCGCGGGCGGCTTGCAGATACCGCTTGAGGACGTCCTTGGGATCTGACTGATCGCTCATGCGCAGAGTCTGCCCACGACCTACGACAACGCCAAGGAAGATCAACGAGGACGTCGGGGTTGGCCCTTACGTGACCGAACTTCGTAGCGTGCCGTTGTCCCTGCTCGATCTGGCTCCGGTGAGTAGCTCCGGTGACACCACCGAGGCGTTGCAGCACACGATCGAGATCGCCCGGCACGCAGAAGACCTCGGATTCACGAGGTTCTGGGTCGCCGAGCACCACGGCATGCCCGGCATCGCGAGCTCCGCGCCGGCCGTCCTCATCGGGGCGATCGCGTCGGCGACGTCCCGGATCCGGGTGGGTTCCGGCGGCGTGATGCTGCCCAACCACGCCCCACTCGTCGTCGCCGAGCAGTTCGGCACCCTTGCAGCGCTCTACCCGGCGCGGATCGACCTCGGCCTCGGACGAGCACCCGGCACCGACCCGCGCACGATGGCCGCGCTGCGCCGCACCACCACGATGGAGGGGCCGAACGCCTTCCCCGAGGCGCTCGGCGAACTTGCCTGCTTCCTCGCGGACGAGTTCCCCGAGGGGCACCCGTACCAGAAGGTGCTCTCCGTGCCCCGGGCCACGCGGCGGCCACCGATCTGGCTGCTCGGCTCCTCGCTTTACAGCGCGGAGCTTGCCGGGCTGCTCGGGCTGCCCTTCGCCTTCGCGCACCACTTCAGCAGCGGCAACACGGTCGCCGCCTTCCAGCGCTATCAGGAGTCGTTCCGTTCCGGCCGGGCGCTGGACGAGCCGTACTCGATGGTGGCGGTGCAGACGGTCTGTGCCGAGACCGACGAGGAGGCGCAGCGGCTGGCCCTGCCGGCGGCGCTGTCCTTCCTGCGTCTGCGGCAGGGACAGCCCGGCCCGCTGCCGAGTGTCGAGGAGGCGGCCGAGTACCCCTGGACGCCGCTGGAGCGGGAGTTCGTCCGCGAGCGCTGGGAGGGGCAGGCCGTCGGCTCGCCCGAGACGGTGCGCGACGCGCTCGCCGACCTGCTGGAGAAGACCGGCGCGAGTGAGCTGATGCTCACCACGCAGCTCTACGACCTGGACCGGCGCCGGGAGTCGCTCACGCGAGTCAGACAGCTCTTCGGCGATCTGCCGGTGGGTCTGCAGCAGGTTTGACCTCACCGGGGACGAAGATGGTTCGGTGCTCCGAAAGATCGCCGTCCTGACCACCGCGCTGGTCGTGCTCACCGGTTGCTCGACCGGATCCGAGCCCGACTCGTCCTCGACGTCGCCGACCATCGCTACGACCTCCGATGCGACGACGCCGTCTACGGCGGACGGCTCGACGTCGACGGAGTCGACCCAGCCGGAGACGTCCTCCAGTGCGCCGACCTCGACAGCGCCACCTGCTCCGGCTCCGGCCGAGGTTCTCGATTCGATGTCGCTGGAGGAGAAGGTCGGGCAGCTGCTGATGGTCGACTGCCCGTCAGACCAGGTGGCGGACGCGACCGTGAACGCGCTCGACGAGTACTACGTCGGTTCGGTGATCCTCGATGGCACCAACGACCTCAGCGTGGCGCAGGTCAAGGCGATCACCAGGAAGCTGCAGTCGCACTCGGCAGACAACGCGAAGCTCTTCATCAGCACCGACCAGGAAGGCGGGGAGGTGCAGCGCCTGCAGGGCTCCGGCTTCGACACCATCCCGAGCGCGGTGCAGCAGGGGCAGCTCGACCCGACCCTGCTGCAGCAGGACGCGACGCAGTGGGGCAAGCAGCTCAAGTCAGCGGGAGTGAACGTCGACCTGGCCCCCGTCCTCGACATCGTGCCGGCGAACTTCGGTAGCAACCCGCCGATCGGTGACCTCGACCGCGAGTTCGGGCACACCCCCAACGGCGTCTCGCGTCAGGGGCTTGCGGTGGTAAAGGGACTCGCCGCTGCGGGTGTCGACGCCACCGTCAAGCACTTCCCCGGCCTGGGGCGCGTCCGCGGGAACACCGACACCACCGCCGGCGTGACGGACAACAAGACCACCGTCAACGATCCGTACCTTCAGCCGTTCGCCGATGCGGTGCAGGCCGGGGTTCCCTTCGTGATGGTGTCGTCCGCGACGTACGCGAAGATCGACGCCCACAACCCCGCTGCCTTCTCCAAGCCCGTGATCACGACTCTGCTCCGCGGCAAGCTCGGCTTCAACGGTGTCGTGATCAGCGACGATCTCGGATCAGCCCAGGCGGTCGCCGCGTTCACCCCCGGCGAGCGCGCGGTGAACTTCATCGCCGCGGGCGGCGACATGGTCCTCACCGTGGATTCCTCACTCGTCCCCGCGATGACCGCGGCCCTCATCGCCAAGGCCCAGAGCGACGACGCCTTCAAAGCCCAGCTGAACCAATCGGTTCTGCGAGTGCTGACCGCAAAGGCAAAGCTCAAACTCCTACGATAAGCCCCGCGTAGCCGGGCTTACTGTTCCTGCTGCACAAGCCCTGCATAGCCGGGCTTGATGATGTCGTTGATGATCGCCAAGCGGTCGTCAAAACCGATGAACGCCGACTTCATCGCATTCACCGTGAACCACTGCAGGTCGGCCCAGTCGTAATCGAAGGCGTCGACGAGCAGCTTCATCTCGCGGGTCATCGACGTGGCACTCATCAGGCGGTTGTCGGTGTTCACCGTGACCCGGAAATGCAGCTTGCGCAGCAGCCCGATCGGGTGCAGCGCGATCGAGGACGCGGCGCCGGTCTGCACGTTCGAGGACGGGCACATCTCCAGCGGGATGCGACGGTCGCGGACGTACTGCGCCAGCCGACCGAGCGTCGGCTCGCTACTGAAGTCTCCTATGTCGTCGATGATCCGCACACCGTGGCCGAGGCGGTCGGTGCCGCACCACTGGATCGCCTCCCAGATCGACGGCAGCCCGAATGCCTCACCGGCATGGATGGTGAAGTGGTAGTTCTCGCGGCGCAGGTATTCGAAGGCGTCGAGGTGTCGCGTGGGAGGAAAGCCCGCCTCAGCGCCGGCGATGTCGAAACCGACGACGCCGCCGTCCCGGTAGTGCACGGCGAGTTCAGCAATCTCGCGCGAGCGCGCCGCGTGGCGCATCGCGGTGGCGATCCCACCGACCTTGATCGGCGACCCCGCGGCGGAGGCGTTCGCCTCGCCTTCTCTGAAACCGGCGAGGACGGCCTCGACGACCTGGGTCAGCGAGAGTCCCTGTTCGGTGTGCTGCTCGGGTGCCCAGCGCACCTCCGCGTAGACGACCCCGTCGGCGGCGAGGTCCTCGACGCACTCGCGGGCGACGCGGGTGAGTGAATCTTTGGTCTGCATCACGCCGACGGTGTGCGCGAAGGTCTCGAGGTAACGCTCCAACGACCCGGAGTCGGCCGCTGCCTGGAACCAGGTACCGAGTGTCACGGCGTCCGAGGTCGGCAGCGACTCGTGCCCATTCTCGGGGGCGAGGTCGAGGATGGTCTGGGGCCGGAGTCCTCCGTCGAGGTGGTCATGCAGCAGCACCTTCGGTGCCCGCCTGATGTTCTCCTCGCTCAGTTCTGCTGTCATACGCCAACGCTAGTGGTTTCGAGACTCCCCGCGGGCTCCTCAGTCACCACGCGCCGGTGCGCCCACCGCTTACGCAACGGAGTCTCGACGAACCGGAACGAGATCTCGCAGATGAGCAGCAGCGCGACGAATGCCACGAACTCGCCCCACCGATTCTCGCCGGTGTCCCAGCCGGTGACGTGCCGGTAGACGTGCTTCACGAACATGTTCCAGAGATAGATGCCGTAACTGAGCTTGCCGATGCGCACCAGCGGGCGCCACGACAGTGCACGGGCCAGCGGCCAACCGGGCACGAGGACGAGCCCGGCTACCACCAGCACCGAGGCGATCGCCATCGTGCCGTACCCACAGGCGGCATAGTGCGTGGCGATCGCCGAGAGCGGACCGTCCTGCTTCATCGCGAGCAGGACGAAGACAGCTGCCAATGACGACACGACAGGGAGGGCGCGTCGGGCGCTCGGGCCGAGTTGACGGCGGGAGGCATAGATCGCCAACAGTGCACCGAGCGCGAGCGCATCGAGGTGCGACTCCGGCGAGAAGTGCACCCTCCCTGCCGACGAACGCGACACCACCATCTGCTCCCGCAAAGCCCAAGACAGCGCGACCAGGAACAGGCATCCCAACGCGAGGAGCACATGCAGGCGGCGGGGGTTGGCCGGCCTGCGGTGAACCTCCTGAACGCCCTTCAGTGAACGGAGGGCCAGCCAACCCCCACCGCAGACCAGGATCAGCGCCGGCCACAGCAGGTAGAACTGCTCCTCGACGGCGAGCGACCACGACCATTCGAAGTCGGCGCCGATGTGGTGCTGCCACGGGGTGAGTTCGATGATGTCGGTGGAGTAGGTGAGCGATCCGATGAAACCGGCGAACCACTGCCTCACCGGTTCACCGGTGGTGAGCACCCAGACGAAGGTCGCTGTCACCACGACAACCAGCGCGGGCGAGAGCCGCGCGAAGCGGCGGCGGTAGAAGCCGCGCAGGCTGATCGTCCCGGTCTGCTCGCGTTCGGCGAGCAGCAGCGAGGTGATGAGGTAGCCGGAGAGGACGAAGAAGACGCTGACGCCGTAGAAGCCGATGACCCCGTAGCTGAAGTGCTGCGCCACGACGGCCGCCACTGCGAAGGCCCGCAGCCCGTCGAGAGCCGGGTTATACGCGAGTGAGCGAGACCGAGAGCGAGCTTGCTCGGTCTCGAGCCGAGCGATTGAGCGTTGACTCGCCGAAGGCGAGGAATGCGTCAGCGTGCGCGCCACGACACCACGTTACGTGGGCCTTGGTTCGACAAGCTCAACCGGCGGGCGCAGAGACCTTGTCGACGATCAGCGAGGCTGGGGTGAACGCCACGCCGATCTCGAAACCACCGTCGAGAGCGGCAAGACCGCCCGCCAGAAGCCCCTCGTCATCGGTGTGCAGTTCGAGCAGTGGCTGCCCGGCGGTGACCGTGTCGCCTTCCTTGGCGAACCACACCACGCCGGCCGTCGGTGAGACGAAGTCCTCCTTGCGTGCCCGTCCCGCACCGAGTCGCCACGCCGCAACGCCGACCGCCATCGCATCGAGGCGAGTGAGGACGCCCGAGGCCGGGGCCGTGATGCTGTGCCGCACGGACGCCACCGGCAGCGGCGCGTCCGGGTCACCGCCCTGCGCCTGGATCATGGCCTTCCAGGTGTCCATAGCCTTGCCGTTGCGGAGGTTCTCCGCGGGATCGACGTCGGTGAAGCCGACCGAGTCGAGCATCTCGCGCGCCAGTGCCAGGGTGAGCTCGATGACGTCGGACGGGCCGCCGCCGGCGAGCACCTCCACCGACTCGCGCACCTCAAGTGCGTGGCCGGCCGTGAGCCCCAGCGGCGTCG
>DASXYU010000027.1:0-20904 GCA_036502295.1 Jatrophihabitans sp.
GACATCGAGGGCCTTGTAGAAGTCTTCGGCGCAAGCCTCCGCGCGTACCACCGGCCCGCGTGTCCGGCAGGTGATCTCGACGTGCTGGCAGATGCCGGCCTGACGCGGATTGCGCTCGTGCGTGAGTTCGACGTCAGTGCGGATGACCTTCTGGTCGTAGCGCTCGATCTTCGCGAGCTTCTCCATGACGAGCTGACGGTAATGATCAGGAACGACCACGTTCCGTCCTCGAACGACGATCTCCATACGAGGGGCAACAGCGACAGCATCCACGGCAACCTCCACAGTTCAACGAGGCGTCGTACTACCGGCCTGGTTGGCACGCGGCGGGGGCGGTCCGTAAGCAGGACCCGCAGGGTCCGTGTCGAAGGTCCCCGTCGCTATGGACTCGGGTCGAGTAGCACCTCCTCGATCGGATCCCCCGACCGTAGACCCAGATCAGAGGACTCGCCACTGGCAGAGGACCGGCTCGGCGCGTCGCGTGCGAGAACTCTCAGCGCGCGAATTTCAGCGGCGTCGCGGCCACCGTTGCAGCGCCGATGACGTGCCATCCGGCCGCGGACAATGCGTGCCGCGCTTCATCGATCGTCGCACCGGTGGTGACGATGTCGTCGATGAGGACGACGCTGCGCACGCCCTGCGGAGGAACCGAACGGAACGCGCCGGCGAGGTTGCTGCGGCGCTGCTGCGGGTCGAGTCCTGCCGAGTCGAGGACGCGGTGCCCGAGTCGTAGCGCACGCACAACCGGTAGGTCGCAGCACCGCGCCAGCCGCACCATGTGGTCTCCGCCGCGTCCGGCCGCCGCACGCCGGCTCGACGGCACTGGCACCAGGACGACCTCGCTCACCGCGATTTCGCCCACCGCCGCTGCGAGCAGGTCACCCAGCGGGCGAGCGAGGTCGCGGCGTCCTCGTTCCTTGTAGGCGATCAGTGCCCTCCGCAGCGCGGCGTCATACACCCCGGCAGCGACCACTCCGGGGTAAGCCTCGAACGGCTGCGGACTCGCGCATCCTGAGCACAGCCCCACACCGCCGGCGCCACACCCAACACACGAACGAGGCAGGACAAGGTCGAGCAGCGGTGAGAACATGCGCCGAGCCTCACCCGGCGGAAGCGGAGCCGCAGCCCGAAATCCAGAGCTGTGGATAGCGACTATTCGACGTAGATCGGGTTCGTGCCGTGCGTCGTGCCCGCCGGAGGCGAGCCCCACGTGCCCGCCCGTTGCACCCAGATCGAGGTTGCTGCCGACACCGCGGCCGGCACACCGGAGGAGACGGTGATGCTGTCCGGCTGGGCGGGGAGGTTCGGAATGCCCTTGGGCGTCCAGAGCGAACCATCGGACTGCAGTTCGTAGACATTGGCGCTGCCGCTAAGGTTGCGGCCGACGGCGAACAGCTTGAGCGGGGCGGTCCAGGCCACATCGGTGATGCTGACGCCCGCGGGGCTGATCTGCTTGAGATCGTTGATCTGCACGGACTCGCTCGTGCGCACCACCGAGCCGATCCAGATCTGCCCGTCGCCGTCCACGCTCTTCAGCACGAGCGCGACGCGTGCCCCCTCCGGACTGAAGCGCAGCGCCTCGATGGGGAGGCTGACCTTGTCGCTGCCGGTGCTGATCTGCACGGGCAGCGCGACGCCGGCCTCGGCACCGGACGTCGCAGTGCGGAACAGGGTGGTGCCGGCGCCGATCCAGACCTCGTCCCGATAGGGAACCCATGCTGGGCGCGAGAGCGCGCCGCTGATACCGGCGACCTGGTGCAGCCCGTCGGTCGTGGTCCCGATGTAGAAGGTCTGCGCCCCGGGAGCGCCGACGGTACCCGCGGCGAGCAGCCGATCGGTTGTCGTGCTGCTCAGGGTCGCGAGGCCGACGGAGGCGAGCTTGTAGGCGGCGCCTACACCTAGGGGTCCCGCTATCGGCTCGTCCGTACTCGCATCGATCACCTCGCCAGCGGTGTTGATGTAGTACAGGGTCGGCACCACAGTCACTGGCGACGTCAGCGAGAGGAAGGACGCAGCGCTGAAGACTGTGTTGTGCACTTGCGGGATCTCGACCGGACGGCCGCCGTCGGTGATCGTGAAATCCTGACCGCCGAGCGCCCGCGACAGCGTCACCGCTATCTGGGCCGCGAGCCGTCCCTTCGTGGCGTCGCTGAGTTGGCTCGACCCCGACCCCGGGATCTCTACTTTGAGAACACCGCTCGTCGGGGTCACGGTGACGCGGCGGGGATCGCTCTGCTGTGGCAGTTCCGTACTGGTCGCCGGCTGCAGCTCGGCACGGGCACCCTGGGCAAGTTCGGTCATCAGCCAGCTCGCCAGGTCTGTCGAGTCGGCGATCGAGCTGAACCGCGGGTCCGGGACGAGATGCGCGTCGTCCTGGTCGTAGAAGTACAGCGTGCGCTGCGTGTAGTAATCCGTGAACTGCGAGTAGCTGATCAGTAGGCCCACGCCACCCGGTTGGACGTTGTCGATGCGCCACTGACCCTTCACCTGCCGCAGCGTGTAAGTGACACTCGTAGGGGTTCCGCCGCCGCCGACGGTCTGCTTCGGCGTGTAGATGCCATTGGGATCGATGCTGCCGATGAGATCACCGGTGACGACGACCTGCTCCACGCCGTGCTCCTGCGCGGTGGCGTTGCTGACCACTTGGTCGTCGACGATCGTCACCGTGGTGTCGGCCCAGCGATTGTTAGCCTCGGCTGTGAGGAAGGCGCGCGCTGCGGGGTGATGCGCGTCGAACGAGGCGTTGTTCTGCAAGAAGTCCACCACGATGGTGCGCGGCTCGGCGCCGGCTTCGGGTGAGCTCACCGCGGGCGGCGGTGGTTGCTGCGCACCGACCGCGGTGACGGCCTCGGGCGGTGAGGACGACGGCACACCCGTACATCCCGACACCGCGAGACAAAGGGCAACCAACAGCGTTCGGGCCGGCAACGACAGGCGAGCACGGCGCGAAGCCAGACGGTGTCCAGTCCGGTTCACGCGTGCTCCTCGTCCTCGTCCAGGGGTGTGAGGGGTAGCGGCGAGGAGATGAGCGTGTGCCCCGCATGCCGGGGAAGCGTCAGGCGGAACTGCGCGCCGTGCCCGCGGACCCCCCATGCCTGTAACCAGCCGTCGTGCAGGCGGGCGTCCTCAAGGCTGATCGCCAGACCCAGTCCGGTGCCGCCGGTGAGGCGGCTGCGTGAGGTGTCACCGCGCCAGAACCGGTTGAAGACCAGTCCCGCCTCGCCAGGGCGTAGGCCGACGCCGGTGTCACGCACGGTCACTGCCACCGCGTTCTCGTCCTCGCCGACGGTGATGATGATCGGTCGTCCTTCGCCGTGGTCCAGGGCGTTGCCAAGCAGGTTGCGCAGGATGCGTTCGACGCGGCGGGTATCCATGTCGAGGGTGACGGCGTGGTTGGGCTGGTTGATGACGATCTCACTACCCTGCCGTCCGGCCAGGACGTCGTGCGCCTGTACCGCGGAGTTGATCACGCCGCGCAGGTCGGCGGTGTCGGATTCGAGCTTCGCCGCACCGGCATCGTAGCGACTGATCTCGAGCAGGTCGCCGAGCAGCGCCTCGAACCGGTCGAGTTCGGTGTGCAGCAGTTCGACCGACCGGGCCAACTCCGCGGGGAACTCCTCGCGGTAGTTGAGCAACAGTTCCGAGGCCATCCGGATCGTGGTGAGCGGCGTGCGCAGCTCATGGCTGACGTCGCTGGTGAAGCGGCGTTGCAGGCGCGAGAGATCCTCCAACCGGCGGATCTGCCGCTGCAGGCTGCCCGCCATCTCGTTGAACGAACGACCCAGCCGCGCCAAGTCATCGGTTCCGCGCACAGGGATGCGCTGGCTCAGGTCGCCCGCGGCGATCTTGCCCGCCGTCCGGGCCGCGACGCGCACGGGACGCACGACCTGCCGCGTGACGAGCAGCGAGATGCCGACGATGAGTAGGACGAGCCCGATCCCCGCGAGCCACACCGTCCTACGGAGCAGTTGGATCGTCTGTTGCTCGGCGGTGAGCGGGAAGAGGTAATACAGCTCGAAGACACCGGTGCGCGCCTGGACCGGCTCGCCGACGATGAGGCCCGCGACGGTGTGTTGAGCATCTGCCGAGGGCAGCACCGGCGCGTACTGGACGGCGAGGTTGCCGGAGCGCACGAGTTCGCGCAGGCCCTCGGGGATGACAGGGCCGCTGCTCTTCTCGGTCGATCCCGACGGCGCCGACTCGATGGCGATGCTGAAGAGACCGGCGCTCTTGCCGCTGGCGGTGAGGGTCGAGGTGATCTGCTGCTGCGCATCGGCGACGTCGGCGACGACGCCGGCGTCGACGTTGGCCAGCACGGACGTGGCGGAGACGAGTCCGAGCTCGGCCTGGCTCACCGCGGCGTCACGCTTCGCGCGCAGGATGCCACCGGCGACCTGGTCGACGATGAAGACCCCGATGAGCAGGACGACCACGAAACTCACAACCGCGGTGGTGCTGCCGACGCGGACCTGCAGCGATCGACGCCATGCGCCGGTGATCGCCCCGGTGACGGCACCGGTGACCGAGCGGAGACGAAGGACGACGGGGTGTCGGTCCCACCAGTCGGGGACGGCTTCCGGATCGGGATCGGATCCGGAGTCGGGCTGAACTCCAGAGCCCGTACTGGCAGCGGGGCCGGGTTCGACGACGGTCATCGCCAGCCTCAGGCTGGGCCGGCCTTGTAGCCGACCCCACGGACGGTGAGCACCACTTCGGGGCGCTCGGGATCGCGTTCCACCTTGGAGCGCAGACGCTGCACGTGCACGTTCACGAGCCGGGTGTCGGCGGCGTGCCGGTAGCCCCACACCTGCTCGAGGAGCACCTCGCGGGTGAAGACCTGGCGGGGTTTGCGGGCGAGGGCGACGAGCAGGTCGAACTCGAGCGGGGTGAGCGCGATGGCTTTCGCGTCCCGGACCACCTGGTGCGCAGCGACGTCGATCGAGACCGGCGACTCACCCGGACCGATGACGAGCGTCTCGCCGAGGACGTCCTCGTGATGGCGCAGGCGCGCCCTCATGCGGGCGACGAGCTCCTTCGGCTTGAACGGCTTGACGATGTAGTCGTCGGCGCCGGACTCCAGGCCGAGGACGATGTCGGTGGTGTCGCCCTTGGCGGTGAGCATGATGATCGGGGTGCCGCTCTCGGCGCGGATCGCGCGGCAGACGTCGATGCCGGAGAGCCCGGGGAGCATGAGGTCGAGCAGGATGATGTCGGGCTTGGTCTCGCGGAAGACCTGAACCGCCTTGCTGCCATCGGCGACGAAGGCGGGCTCGAAGCCGTCGTTGCGCAGGACGATGCCGAGCATCTCGGCCAGAGCGGAGTCATCGTCGACAACAAGGGCACGCGGTTTCACGAATGTCACCCTAGTCAAAACCGGGCTGAGAAGAAGTAAGCCGCGAGTGCCGGTTTACGCAAGGTAACCAGCCCTGGCCGCCTAGTGGCCGAAGGCCACGCCGACCGGGAGGGAGCCTGCGGCCTAATACCGATAGTGCTCGGGCTTGTACGGGCCGGTCACGTCGACGCCGATGTACTCGGCCTGCTCCTTGTTGAGCGTGGTGAGCTTGGCGCCCACCGCCTCGAGGTGCAGACGCGCGACCTTCTCATCGAGGTGCTTCGGCAGTGTCGTCACTGTCGGGTTGCCGTCGACGACGTAGTTCTCCGGGTTCTTGTGGATCTCGATCTGCGCGATCGTCTGGTTGCTGAACGACGCGCTCATCACGAAGCTCGGGTGACCCGTGGCGTTGCCGAGGTTCAGCAGGCGTCCCTCGGAGAGAACGATGATTGTGTGGCCGTCGGGGAAGCGCCACTCGTGCACCTGGGGCTTCACCTCGGTTTTCACGATCCCGGGGACCTTCGCCAGGCCGGCCATGTCGATCTCGTTGTCGAAGTGGCCGATGTTGCCGACGATCGCCTGGTGCTTCATCTGACCCATGTGCTCGGCCATGATGATGTCCTTGTTGCCGGTGGTCGTCACGAAGATGTCGGCCTTCTCTACGACGTCCTCGAGGACGACGACCTCAAGTCCGTCCATCGCCGCCTGCAGCGCGCAGATCGGGTCGATCTCGGTGACGACGACGCGGGCGCCCTGGCCGCGCAGCGACTCGACACAGCCCTTGCCGACATCGCCGTAGCCACAGACCACGGCGAGCTTGCCGGCGATCATCACGTCGGTGCCGCGGTTGATGCCGTCGATGAGCGAGTGGCGGCAGCCGTACTTGTTGTCGAACTTGCTCTTGGTGACCGAGTCGTTGACGTTGATCGCCGGGAAGAGCAGCTTGCCCTCGCGCTCGAACTCGTACAGGCGGTGCACGCCGGTGGTGGTCTCTTCAGTGACGCCGATGATGACCTGGCCCATGCGGGTGTAGCGGCCGGGGTGGTCAAGGATCGAGCGGCGCAGCAGGTCGAGGATGACGCCGTACTCGAAGGAGTCGTTCTCGTCGGTGGACGGAACCGCGCCGGCAGCCTCGAAGTCGGTGCCGAGGTGGATCAGCAGTGTGGCATCGCCACCGTCGTCCACGATGGAGTCAGGGCCGCTGCCGTCGGGCCAGGTGAGCATCTGCTCGGTGCACCACCAGTACTCCTCCAGCGTCTCGCCCTTCCACGCGTAGACGCTGATGCCCTGCGGGTTCTGAGGAGTGCCGTTGGGGCCGACGACGATCGCGGCGGCGGCGTGGTCCTGGGTGGAGAAGATGTTGCAGCTGACCCAGCGGACGTCCGCGCCCAGCGCCGCCAGCGTCTCGATGAGGACGGCTGTCTGGATCGTCATGTGCAGCGAGCCGGCGACCTTCTTGCCCTTGAGCGGCTGCGACGGGCCGAACTCCTTGCGCAGTGCCATCAGGCCTGGCATCTCGTGCTCGGCCAGCTGGATCTCCTTGCGACCGAAGGCCGCGAGCGAGAGGTCGGCGACCTTGAAGTCGGTGACGGATCCCGCGGTGTCGGGCGTCATGGTGATGCTCACTGGATCTCCTTGTGAAGGCGGTGAAGCTGTTGGCGTGGTGAGTGCTGTGTCGGGTGTGGCGAGTCGCCGGTAGAGCGAGGCGGCTGGTGGGGCTGCGGAGCGATGGAGCGGTCCGAACCAGTCGTCGACGGCTCGGGCGAGTTGCGGATCGGTACGCATCCGCAACTCGAAGGCGATGTCGGTGATGCCTAGATCGTGCTTGTCGATCAGTGCGCGCAGCTCCTGCAGCCGCTCGACCTGTCGCGGGCCGTACTGGCGGTGGCCTCCTGGGGTACGCAGGGACGCGACGAGGCCTGCCTGCTCCAGATAGCGCAACATCCGCTGCGACCACCCGGTCGCCTCGGCTGCTTGCTGGATCGTCAACGCCTCCATCGCCAGAAACTTACCACAATCGTGTCAGATTTCCGCGATCAGCTGATTTGACCGCGTCCTGCCACGAAGGCAACGCCCCGTCCTTCGATCCGGAACCCGTCCCGGCGCGCCGAGACGAACGCGGCACGGCCCGGGCCGAGCGTCACCGGCGACTCCGGTTCGACTCCGACGGAGACGGTCACCTCTCCCTCGGTGCAGAGGACGATGCAGGGCACCCATGGGCCGACGTTCACCACGCACGATCCCTTGAACTCCTCCAGTGGAACGCGGAGCAGCTGGAAGTCTGGCACCGGCACCGTGAAGTCGCGGTAGCCGCCACCAGTGAGCGGCTCCCAACGGGGCTCGTCCAGCGGCGTGAAGTCGGCGACCTTCAGCAGTTCGTCGACGTCGATGTGCTTGGTGGTGAGGCCGCTGCGCAGCACGTTGTCGCTGGCCGCCATGATTTCAACACCGACGCCCTTGAGGTAGGCATGCACGTTGCCCGCCGCAAGGAAGATCGCCTCCCCCGCCTTCAACACCACGTAGTTGAGCAGCAAGGAGAGGACGAGTCCGACGTCCTCCGGATAGTGCTCGGCCGCCAGCACCACCGCCCGTGCGGCCCCGCCGCTGAGTTCCCTGTCGCCGAGTTCCCTGTCGCCGAGTTCCCTGTCGCCGAGTCCCCTGTCCGCGGAATCCTCGGCCAGCAGGGCGGCCGCCCTGGCAGCGACAGCGCGGGCGATCGGAGCAACGTCCTCGACCGTCAGCAGCGCCTTGAAAGCGGCGCGCAGCGGGTCCGGTTCCTGCAGCGCCTCGGTGACGAAGTCGAGTTCGGGCAACGCGAAGCGCGCAAGAACAGTCTCGATGTCGGCCACACCGCGAAAGCCGCAGAGCGCCTCGAACTCGGTGAGCGCGCAGATGAGTTCAGGTTTGTGGTTCGGGTCGCGGTAGTTGCGGGTCATGGTGTCGCGCGCAACACCGGCCTCGTCCTCGACGGCGAAGCCCGCAATCGCCTGTTCGCGAGTGGGGTGCACCTGGATCGAGAGTGGGCGCTCGGCCGCAAGAACCTTGAGCAGGAACGGCAGTTGCGAGTCGAACTCGATCGCCGTGAGCTCACCGAGGCGGCCCTTCGGATCCTCGGCGATGAATGCCTCGAGTGTGACGCCGAGCGCCGGAATCGGGGCTGGGTCGTTCGGGTGGGCGCCGAACCACAACTCGGCGATCGGGTTGCCGTCGCGGGGCAGGCCGAGCATGTTCTCGATCGCGGAGGTCGAGCCCCAGTCGTAGTCGCGCGGGATTCCCTCGATCGCCACGACCGGGGCAGTGCCTGCGGGGGGGATGTTCACGCCGCCGACCCTATCGAGGAGCTCTCAGCTCGTCGTGCGATCGAGGTCCGGCTCGAGATAGATCACCCGCGCGGCAGGAACCGCAGCGCGGACCCGAGCCTCAGCGCCGTCGATGGCGAGCGCGACTTCGGGCAGCGTGAGGGCCCGTCCCATCGCGATCTTCGCGCCTACCAGTAGCTCCTCCGGGCCGAGGTGCATCGTGCGCAGGTGGATCACCCGCTCGACTCCCTCGCCGACGAGGCTGCCCTCGATCGCCGCGAGCGCCGACGGCGACGCCGACTCACCGATGAGCAGGCTCTTGGTCTCGACCACCAGGATGCACGCGACGGTGATGAGCAGGATGCCGATGCACAGCGTGCCGACGCCGTCGAAGACCGGCTTGTCCAGCGCCCACGTGAGACTGACACCGAGTAGCGCGAGGACGAGACCGGTGAGCGCGGCGACGTCCTCCAGCAGCACCACGGGCAACTCGGGGTTCTTCGCGTGCCGAATGAACCCGACCCAGCTGTCGCTGCCCTTGGAGTGTCGCGATTCGCCGATCGCCGTCCGTAGTGAGAAGCCTTCGAGCAGGACGGCGAGGACCAGGACGACGATCGCGACGATCGGGTCGTCGAGGTGGTGCGGGTGGCGGATCTTGTTGACGCCTTCGTAGGCGGCGAAGAGGCCACCTGCCGAGAAGAGGACGAGCGCCACGAGGAAGCCGTAGACGTAGCGGTCGCGGCCGAAGCCGAACGGGTGCTCAGGCGTGGCGCGACGGGCGGCGCGGCGTCCGCCCGTGAGCAGCAGCAGCTGATTACCGGAGTCGACGACTGAGTGCACGGCTTCGGCGAGCATCGAGGCTGACCCGGTGATGACGAACGCGACGAACTTGATGACGGCGATGCCGAGATTGGCCCCGAGGGCCGCAATGATCGCCTTCGTCCCGCCGCCGTGGCTCATTGCTGCTCCCTGTTCGCCGCTGAATCGATTGCCCGCTGAAGCCTATGGTGACGATGTGAGCGAACAACGAACGGTCCACGTGGAACGTCTCAGCAAGGCGCGATTCCGGGCGACCAACGCCCGCGGCGGCACCATCGACATGGGCGAGGCGACCGGAACGGACTTCACCCCGGTCGAGTTGCTACTGGCGGCGCTTGCCGGATGCACCGGTATCGACGTCGACTACATCACCGCCAAGCGGGCCGAGGCGACGTCGCTCACCATCACGGTCGACGCCACGAAGGTGCGCGACGCAGGCGGCAACCGTCTGAGCGACATCGTGCTGAGCTTCGACGCGTCCTTCCCCGGGGGAGAGGGAGGAGACGCCGCGCGGGGCGTCCTCCCAGACGCGATCGCCAAGTCTCACGACCGGCTCTGCACCGTCGGACGCACCATCGAACTCGGCGCCCCCATCACCACCACCATCCTCTAACTTTTGGTCCTGAGTCAGGCGATACCCGGACTCGCGACCAAAAGTTCAGCGATCGTGACCAGGACGTACTCGGGTCTCTCCACAATGTCCGACCACGTAAATCTCAGGACAGTCCAACCGGCTCGTATCAGCGCATTCTGCTTCGTGCGATCACGTTGAAAGCGGTCGCGTCGGTGGTAGTCGAACCCGTCGATCTCGATTGCCACGCGCTGCACGAGGAAAGCAACGTCGATGACGAATCGCTGCCCGCCAACCAGGACGCTCAAATTCGGTGCCCACCCAGTGACACCTGCGCTGCGCAGGAGCTTGTGGAGCCGCCGCTCTGACTCTGCTGCCGCACCGTCGGACATCAGCGGCAGGATGCGACGTAGTTGGGAATTGCCCCACCGTCCCGTTTGCTCGGAAAGTCGGCGCTTGACGTCGTCCTCGCCGACCCAGCCTTGCTGGACGGCGCGATCCGCAAAACGCAGCGCCTGCCCCGCCGGAAGCCATGCCATGCAGTCGAGTGCGGTCTCGACCTTCGTGGTGGTCAGCAGGCCGTATCTCTCTGTGATCGCAGAACGCGCCAGTCCAACCCGGTGAACCCGCACCCCAGGCGGCCAGTTGATCTTGCAGCGCCCCGGACGCGTGACATGGAGCAGTCGGTCGCCCGGCGCGTCCAGTTCCCAGAACGCCGCCGCGCTGACATAGCTCAGTGGGGAGCGCGTACCGAGCACTGCGAGCCAGGATGCCGACTCACCGCTGACAGGTGCACCGGCAACCCGATACACACCTCGATGGACCGTGGATTCGAGACGGCCCGTGCGCAGTAGCTGGTCCGGTGTGGCCGCGGAAAGGCCAAGCGCGACGAACTGCCGGCGCGAGATGAGGCCGTACTGGCTACGGGCGATCGAGATCCACGACATGCGGGGAGCCTGCCGCAGACCGGAGAATCGTGCGTTTCGTCATCCACAGGCCCAACTTTTGGTCTTGAGTCAGGCGATTCCCTGACTCAAGACCAAAAGTTGGGGTTAGGAGCTGGGCTTGATGGCTTCGTCGAGGAGCAGGACGGGGATGCCGTCAACGATCGGGAAGACCAAGCCGCAGGACGTACAGACGAGCGTTTCGCCCTCTTGACGCAGCGGCGCGTGGTCATCGCTCGGGCAGGCCAGCAACGAGAGCAGATCGGCAGGGACAGCACTCATCCGCGGATCACCGCCAGCGCCTCGTCGCGGAGCGCTTCCATCTCCGACTGCGTCTTCGCCTCGACGTTCAGGCGTAGCAGCGGCTCCGTGTTCGACGCTCGGACGTTGAACCAGCCGCCCTCGGGAAACTCGATCGTGAGACCGTCGAGCTCGTCGATGCTCGCCGCACGCGGACCGAAGGTGTCCTTGATCGCCTGGATGCGGGCTGCCTGGTCGCTCACCGTCGAGTTGATCTCCCCGGAATCGGCGTAGCGCGCGTACTTCGCGGTGAGTTCCGACAACGGCGCCGCCTGCGAGCCGAGCGCGCTCAACACGTGCATCGAGGCGAGCAGTCCGGTGTCGGCGAACCAGAAGTCGCGAAAGTAGTAGTGCGCCGAGTGCTCGCCGCCGAAGACCGCGTTCGTCCTCTTCATCTCGGCCTTGATGAAGGAGTGTCCGACGCGGGTCCGCAGCGGCACGCCACCGTTCTCACGAACGATCTCGGCGACGGCCTTCGACGTGATGAGGTTGTGGATCACCGTCGAGCCGGGCGCCTTCGCCAACTCCCGCTCGGCCACGAGCGCGGCGATCGTCGACGGACTCACCGCATTGCCCTTCTCGTCGACGATGAAGCAGCGGTCGGCATCACCGTCGAACGCCAGCCCGATGTCGGCGCCCTGCTTCACAACCTCGGCCTGCAGGTCGACGATGTTCTTCGGCTCCAGCGGATTCGCTTCATGGTTCGGAAACGAGCCGTCGAGCTCGAAGTACAGCGGGACGATCGCGAGCGGCAGCGCAGCCAGCGACGCATTGCCGAGGACGACCGGAACCGTGTAGCCGCCCATCCCGTTGCCCGCATCGACGACCACCCGCAGCGGACGTATCTCGGAGAGGTCGACGAGCGAGCGGAGGTACTCGGCGTACTTGGTGAGGACGTCGACCTGCTCGACCGTGCCGACGTCCGTCGCCGGCGGCAGGCCGTTCGCGAGGTACGCCTCGGCTCGTTCGCGGATCTCGGCGAGGCCCGTGTCCTGCCCGATGGCAACCGCCTTGGAGCGACACATCTTGATGCCGTTGTACTTGGCCGGGTTGTGGCTCGCGGTGAACTGCGCGCCGGGAAGATCGAGGTCGCCGGAGGCGAAGTACATCTCGTCCGTGGAGCAGAGACCGGCCTCGACCACAGAGGCGCCGCGGTGCAGGGCCCCTTCCGCGAAGGCGCGGGCCAGACCCGGTCCGGACTCGCGCATGTCGTGTGCGGTCACGATCTTGGTCGCCTCGGTGACGTCGACGAAGGCCGCCCCGATCGCTCGCGCGATGTCCTCGTTGAGCTGGTCGGGAACGGTGCCCCGGACGTCGTAGGCCTTGATGATGGTCGAAAGGTCGATGCTCACAGCGCGAGCCTACCCAGGCCCGCAGTGAGGGCTCGCCCTCGAAACCTCTAGTCCAGGGAGCGGACGACGCGCAGGTGGGCGCGGCGTCCCGGCGGGACGGTGCCGTCAGCGGCCGGGGGCACGATCTCGATACCCGTGGCCTCGCGAACGGCGTCGGCGAGTGCTTCGAGGTCGTCGAACTCCTCCTCGACCTCGGGCAGCGGGAACTCGCCCTCGTGCCGCATGACCTCCCAGCCGCGCGGAACGGTGAGGCGCAGCGCGTGTTCCTGGCAGAGGTCGTAGCTGTGCGGCTCGGCGATCGTGGCAAGCGGCCCGACGACGGCGGTGAGGTCGGAATAGGCGTAGGTGAGCGTGGCAACCGCCGGACGTCCACATCCGGTCTTGCTGCAGTTGCGCGGAGCCTTCACGCTCGCCTCTCTTCTTCTGGTGTTCAAGCCGAACATTAACGCGGGGAATACGCTTGATCGGTGAGGAACAGGGCGCCGGGGCAGGGTGTGTCGCGGGACCCCGCACGCCGCGGCCCCACCCGGCGCGACCGGCGTGGTCGCGGAGTGCGCGGCATGCTGGCCCTGCCCGGGATCCCGCTGGCCCGCAGCCGCGCTGACGCCTTCGACGACCTCGTCCTAGATGCGGTCGAAGAGCTTGAGTCGCGCTGGACCGCTGATCTCACCGGCATCGAGTTCGCCGTCGAGGACGTGCCCCCGCCCGATCCCGGCGCCGAGTTCGATCCCGACGTCGTGATGGATCGCGGAATTCCGTTGGGACGCCTCTACCGCGATGGGGGTCCCCCCGGCAGCGAAGGCGTAGCCGCCGGGGCAGGACCGCCCGGGATCCCGCGTCCGATGATCGTCCTCTACCGGCGGCCGGTCGAGATCCGCGCCTCCGACCTGCTCGAACGCGGCGACGTCGTCTTCGCGGTCGTCGCAGAGCTGGCCGCGGAATACCTCGGAAAGGAGCTCGGATGAGTACGTTGCCGGCGCTGTTCTACAGGCTCGTTACGACGGCCGCCGACTTCCGCGCCGTCCTTGCCGAGGAGGACCTCGCCACACCGGTGCCGAGCTGCCCCGGATGGAACCTCGGACTGCTCGGCGGCCATCTGGGCGGGGTCTACCGCTTCGCCACCGCAGGAATCGTCGACAAGGTCGCGTTGAACGTCGAGGACGCGCCCGACCTGGGCGGGCGCGAAGCCCTCCTGGAGTGGTTCGACACCGGCTGGTCTGCGGTATCGACGGCGCTGCGAGAGCACCCGTGGGATGAGGAGTGCTGGAACTTCGGGCCGAAGCCCAGGACCGTGGCGTTCTGGGTACGGCGGCAGTGCCATGAAACCGTCATACATCTCTGGGATGCATGCGTTGCGGTGGGTTCGCCGGCGCACATTGACAAGGTGATCGCGCTCGACGGTATCGATGAGGTGCTGACGATGTTTCTGCCGCGACAACTCCGTATGCAGCGCATCGCCCCGCTCGGGGATCGAGTACGCCTCGCAGTGCCCGGTGGCCCGTCCTACGTCGTCGGCGGTGAGGACGGCGCCGAGGCGAGCGCCACCATCACGGCGACGGCCGACGCACTGCTGCTCCTGCTCTACAGGCGACTGACCGCTGAGGCCGACAGCATCATGATCAACGGTGACGAGGCCGCCGCACGGCGCGTACTTGCCACCGAGCTGACGCCCTAGGACGCCGCGCGCTTGAGGCGGCGGCGCTCGCGCTCACTGAGCCCGCCCCATATGCCGAAGCGCTCGTCGTGCATGAGGGCGTAGTCAAGGCACTCGCCGCGGACCTCGCAGCCGGTGCAGATCTTCTTCGCCTCACGGGTCGAGCCGCCCTTCTCAGGGAAGAACGCCTCAGGGTCGGTCTGCGCACAGAGTGCGCGCTCCTGCCAGCTCGCCTCATCCGGCAGGCCAAACAGGTCGGTCAAATCTGCGTCATCAAGATTGCTCGACAACTCAGTCACGGTGTCCTCCTCGCGGAACAGCCCCCGCTGTCTTGTCTTGCATTGCGTGCCCTCCAGCGACTCCGCTGTCGCTGAACGACACATACGGAATTACACGGGTGAAGTTCACCCTACGTCAACCCCGTTGGGCGAATTTACGGCGTGTCGAATCAACTTTCCCCGCCGGAGGAGGTAGCGGGATCTCTGGAAGGATGGCTGTATGACCTTGCCCGACCACTCGGCGTTGCGCACCGAAGCCCTCGGAATCCTCCAGCGGCTCGGCGCGACGCTCCCCGAGGACGGCCACGGAAGCCTCGTCGCGCGCTCCCCCGTCACCGGCGGTGAACTCGTCCGTCTCACGGCGGACACCCACGAGGACGTGGCGACGAAGGTCGGGGTCGCGCAGCAGGCGTTCCTCGCCTGGCGCGACGTGCCGGGGCCGATTCGCGGTCAGCTGGTCCGCGAACTGGGCGAGCTGCTGCGCGAGCACAAGGACGACCTCGGCTCCCTCGTCTCGATAGAGGCCGGCAAGATCCGCTCCGAAGGTCTCGGTGAGGTGCAGGAGATGATCGACATCTGTGACCTCGCCGTCGGCCAGTCGCGGCAGCTCTTCGGACTCACCATCGCCTCCGAACGACCCGGCCATCGCATGATGGAGCAGTGGCACCCGCTCGGTGTCATCGGCGTGATCAGCGCCTTCAACTTTCCGGTCGCCGTCTGGTCGTGGAACACCGCGCTCGCATTGGTCTGCGGCGACGCCGTGGTGTGGAAGCCGTCGGAGAAGACGTTGCTGTCGGCGATCGCGTGCCAGGCCGTCCTCACGGAGGCCTGCCGTCGCGTGGGCGCACCCGCCGGACTTGGCCAACTTCTCCTCGGCCTCGCCGAGGTGGGTGAGGCGCTCGTGGACGATGAGCGGGTCGCCCTGGTGAGCGCCACCGGATCGACCCGGATGGGACGCGCGGTCGCACCGCGAGTCGCCGGCCGCTTCGGGCGCCTGCTCCTCGAACTGGGCGGCAACAACGCGGCCATCGTCGCGCCCTCGGCGGATCTCGACCTCGCCGTCCGCGGCATCGTCTTCTCCGCCGCGGGCACCGCCGGACAGCGCTGCACCACGCTGCGCCGCGTCATCGCGCACACCTCGATCGCCGACGAGCTCGTGGCGCGACTCAAGGCCGCCTACGCCTCGCTGCCGATCGGCTCTCCACTGGAGCAGGGCACCCTCGTCGGACCGCTCATCGATGAGGCGGCCTACGCCGGCTATGCCAACGCGATCGAGAAGGCCCGGGCGGACGGTGGGGAACTCGTCGTCGGTGGATCGCGCGTCCTCACCGAGGACGGACCCGCGGCCTACTACGTGCAGCCCGCGATCATCAGCATGCCGCTGCAGAGCGAGGTCGTGCAGACCGAGACCTTCGCCCCGATCCTCTACGTCCTCACCTATGACGACTTCGACGAGGCGATCGCGCTGCAGAACGGGGTGCCGCAGGGGCTGTCGTCCTCGCTGTTCAGTACCGACGTCCGTGAGGCCGAACGTTTCACTGCCGCCGCCGGTTCGGACTGCGGCATCGCGAACGTGAACCTCGGCCCGTCGGGCGCGGAGATCGGCGGCGCCTTCGGCGGCGAGAAGGCCACCGGTGGAGGACGCGAATCGGGTTCGGACGCGTGGAGGGCCTACATGCGCCGCAGCACGAACACGATCAACTACTCAAGCGAGTTGCCCCTCGCCCAAGGCGTCGAGTTCCTCTGACCCGCTTCGAAGATTGGCGCGTAATCCCCGGACATGGGCAATCGCGGCCAATCTTCGGCGGCTACGCGACTTGAGTGATCGTCACCTCGACTGACAATTCGGTGGCACCGGGATCACCCGCGACGATGCCCTTGATCGGCGGCACGTCGGCATAGTCGCGGCCGTTGCCGACCATCACATGCCGGTCGAGGACGGGGGCGGCGTTGGTCGGGTCGTGCGCGGTCCACTCGTCCAGCCACCATTCCACCCAGGCGTGGCTCTCGCCGACAACGGGTGTCCCGAGTTCGGCCTGCGCACCCGGGTGCAGGTAGCCGGAGACGTAGCGGGCGGGTATTCCCACGTGCCGCAGCGCACCGACGACGAGGTGTGCGTAGTCCTGACAGACGCCCTTGCGCGCCGCCCATGCCTCCCCTGCCACCGTCGCGACACCGGTCGAGCCCGCCTCGTAGGTCATCGCCTCGTAAACGGCATCGTTGATGGCATGGGCGGCCGCGCGCGGAGTGGCGGCTGAACCGGCGAGCTCTTCGGCAAGGGCCGCGAGATCGGCCGGCGGTTCGGTGCTGTGGGTTTGCGGCAGGAAC
The DNA here is from genome assembly GCA_036502295.1 of Jatrophihabitans sp. GTDB lineage: Bacteria > Actinomycetota > Actinomycetes > Mycobacteriales > Jatrophihabitantaceae > DASXYU01. The sequence goes on from DASXYU010000027.1 coordinate 16,878, forward strand.
TCGCAGTACGCGTCGAGTGACTGCTGCTGGTGCAGCGCGTCCCAGCTCATCGCCTCGTCCGCCACCGGGCGCCGCGCGGCATCGACCTCCACGAGGCTGCTGGCGTTGACGACGAGGTCGCGATGTGGCGTCCCCACCTCGAAGACCCGTACCTGCGTTCCCCAGTAGTCGACGTAGCGGTAGAGCCAGCTCGCCTGGTCGACGTCGACGTCGGACTCGAGCGCGACCTGCCACGGCAACGAGAGCGGCGTGAGGCGTGCCTCGTTGAAACTCGCGGCGACCGACTCCTTGTAGACGTAGCGCGAGTGGTGCCGGATGCGGTAGCGCGCGCTCATGAGGCCATCCAGGCGGTGACGACACCGCGCGGAAAGTAGCGTCGTGACACCGCATCGTCAGCTGCTGAACAGGCTGCTTGAACTCGCTCCATCACATCGTAGATGTCGTCCACGATCTCCTGCGTCGGTGCGAACTCCAGTTCCGAGCGGATCATGCCGAGCAGGCGGTGCGCCTCGCCGCCACGTGAGTGGTGCCGCTCGGTGAGGCCGTGCGCCACAGCGAGTTCGTCGAGGCAGTCCTCGGCCGTGCTGAGCGAGCTCATCAACGTCCTCGGAAAGAGCGGGTCGAGCAGCAGGAACTCGATCGCCTGCCGATCGCCGATCGCGCCCTGCGCTTGGCGCAGGAACGCCGAGTAGGCGCCGCAACTCTGCAGCAACGTGATCCAGGACGGCCCGACGTCGCCGGCCAGCGCGCGCGCAGCGGCGAGGCGTGCCGTCATGTCGGCACGCTCGATGGCACGGCCGAGGACGAGGAAGTGATAAGCCTCGTCGCGGCTCAGCGTGCCCTCCGCGGTGCCGTTGAACGCCGCGGCCCTTTCACGCACCCACGTGAGGAACGCGTGCGGGGCGGACAGGCGGACCAGCTTGCCGGCCTCGTGCCACGTGACGTTGATGCTCTCCCACATCTCGCTGGAGACCACCTCGCGGCTCGTCCTCGCGTTCTCGCGCGCGGCCGCGATAGAACCGACGACCGAGGACGGGCTCCCCGTGTCCCAGGCGAGGGCATCGAGGACGTCGTTGGTGTCTACGGGGCCTTCGATCTCGTGCCCCATCGCGGCGAGCAGGCTCGCGCAGACGACCCCCTCAGGGGCCCACGGGTCGTCGAGCAACAAGCTGAGGTGGACGTCGAGGATGCGACTGGTGTCCTCGGCCCGCTCGACGTAACGGCCGATCCAGTACAGCGACTCCGCAAGCCGGCTCAGCATGTGGCACCACCGGACTGCTGTTGCTGCTGCGGCTGGTAGGTCGTCACCGTCGGTTCGGCGGCTTCAACCGGCTTCGGCATCGGGGACCGCGCGATCGTCACCGTCTCGACCGGACGTGGCACGACCGGTCGCGCCTCACCGGCGAGCACCCAGGTGTCCTTCGAGCCTCCGCCCTGGCTGGAGTTCACCACCAGCGAGCCCTTCCGCAGCGCGACGCGGGTGAGGCCACCGGGAAGCACCCAGACGTCATCACCGTCGTTCACCGCGAAAGGACGCAGGTCGACGTGGCGTCCTTCGATCGCATCGCCGGCAAGCGTCGGCACCGTCGAGAGCTGCACGACTGGCTGAGCGATCCAGCCACGCGGGTCGGCGATGAGGCGTCCCCGCAACGCGTCCAGCTCCGCCTTCGTGGCCGCGGGACCGACGACGAGGCCCTTGCCGCCCGCGCCGTCCACCGGCTTCACCACGAGCTCGGCGAGACGGTCGAGCACCTCATCGAGGGCACCCGGCTCCTCGAGACGCCACGTGTCGACGTTGGGCAGCACCGGCTCCTCGCTGAGGTAGTAGCGCACGAGGTCGGGCATGTACGTGTAGAGCAGCTTGTCGTCGGCGACGCCGTTGCCCACCGCGTTGGCGATGGTCACATTGCCGGCGCGCGCCGCAGTGAGCAGGCCGGGGCAGCCGAGCATCGAATCAGGACGGAACTGCACCGGGTCGAGGAAGTCGTCGTCCACGCGACGGTAGATCACGTCGACGCGGCGCTCGCCGGTGGTCGAACGCATCCGCACCACGCCACCGGAGCAGATGAGGTCACGTCCCTCGACGAGCTCGACACCCATTGCCCGCGCCACCCAGGCGTGCTCGAAGTACGCACTGTTGTAGACGCCCGGCGTGAGGACGACGACGCAGGGATCGGTGACTCCGCGCGGTGCCGCAGCGCGCAGCGCGGCGAGAAGCCGCTGCGGGTACTGCGACACCGGACGCAGCCGGATCTTGGAGAGGACGTCGGCCCACTGCTGGCGCATCGCGCTGCGGTTGGCGAGGACGTAGCTCACGCCGGAGGGGACGCGGACGTTGTCCTCCAGGACGCGGAACGTCCCTTGCTCGTCACGGATGAGGTCGATGCCGCTGACGTGCACGCGCACACCGTTCGGCGGTTCGATGCCGTAGGCCTCGCGCTTGAAGTTCGTCGAGCTCGTGATGAGCTGGCGCGGCAGCACGCCGTCGTCGAAGACCTTGCCGCGGCCGTAGACGTCGGCGAGGAAAGCTTCGAGAGCACGGACCCGCTGCCGCACACCCTGGTCGATCGTCTCCCAGCTCTGCGCGTCGATGACGCGGGGCAGGATGTCGGTCGGGAAGGGGCGCTCCTCGCCGCCGACGTCGAAGGTGACGCCCTGGTTGAGGTACGTCCTGGCGAGGGCGTCCTGGCCGGCGCGAAGGTCGGCGGCGCCGCTGCGCTGCAGCGACTCATAGACCGCGGAGTAGGCCGACCGCACCGAGCCGTCGGGGGCGACCATCTCGTCCCAGGCGGCTCCTAGCTGGTAATCGTCGAACACGTCGGCCATTCCCGAACCTTATGGACGCTATGTATCGCCCCGATTACGAGTTGATTTTCGCCAACTCTCTATCCGAGGCGGCCGGTGAGACGATCCAGGTCCGCCTCTGGGCGGACCGCGGCGACGCGGAAGAAACCCGCACCGGCCTCACCGTAGAACTCCCCGGGCGAGACGACAATGCCGATCCGTTCCGCAAGGTCACGGGTGGCTTCCCACGCGTCGCCGGTGGGTGCCTTCACCCAGAGATAGAAGGCGCCCTCGGGCAGCTCACAGGGATAGCCGAGACCCTCAAGGATCTCCCGCAGCCGCGTCAACCGGGCGAGATAGCGCGCACGCTGCCGCTCCACATGCTCGTCATCGCCGAGCGCAACAACGGCGGCGGCCTGCACCGGCCCCGGCGCCATGAAGCCGGCGTGCTTGCGGACCTCGCGCAGGTAGTGCACCAACTCGGGATCACCGGCGTAGAAGCCGATGCGCGCGCCGGCGAAGTTGTCGCGCTTGGAGAGCGAATGCACGGCGACCACACCGGCCGTCCCGTGGCTGAGGATCGTCCTGCCCGGGCCGTTCCAGGTGAACTCGGCGTAGCACTCGTCGGAGAAGACCGGCACTTCGTGGCTGCGCCCCCACTCGGCCGCGGCGCCGAGGTCGAGCAGGTCACCGGTCGGGTTGCTGGGCGAGTTCACCCACAAGCACAGCGCGCGGGTCGCGTCGTCCTCGCCGATCTCGTCGAGGTTCGCGTACGGCACCGCGCGGCAGCCGGCGAGCGTCGCCCCCATCTCGTAGGTGGGGTAACTGATCGCCGGGTACAGGACGGTGTCGCGCGACGGGTCGCGCAGCTTGAGGTACTGCGGCAGCGAGGCGACGAACTCCTTCGTCCCGACCACCGCGGCAACCTCGCGGTCCGGGTCGACGGTGGCGCCGAGGCGGCGGGCGATCCACTCCGCGGCGGCGCGGCGGAACGCCGGTGTGCCGATCGACGGCGGGTAGCTGCGGGCCGCCTCGGGGTTGGCGAGTGCGGCCATCACCGCGGCGGGCGGCGGGTCGCACGGATCGCCGATGGAGAGGTCGACCGCACCTCCGTGCTCCGGCGCCGGCCAGTGCTTGGCGGCGATCACCTTAACCTCGTCCAGCCGGTCGTACGGGTACGGCGGCGGCACGAAACCTTTCGTCACGCGATCCCTTTCCCGTCGAGTGGTCACTTGTAGCGTCG
>DASXYU010000028.1:0-14854 GCA_036502295.1 Jatrophihabitans sp.
CCGCTAGCAAGAAGGTCACGGTTAGCTGATCTTCCGCAAGGATGACGGGGTGGTGGGCGAAAGCCCGCCACCCCGTCAGCGTCTCCGCCCGTCCTCTCCAAAAGGGGTAGGACGGGCAGGGGGTGGCCGCAGGCGCTAGGGACGGCCGCCGGGCAGCGCGATGGAGCGCACGGCGAGCTGGTGCGCGACCTGGAGCGCCTCGACCGGTGGCCCCTCTACGGCGATGGTGCGCAGGATGCCCGCAGCAAAGGCATCGCCAGCACCCACCGGATCCGCGACGATGGCGCCCGGGTCGTGTGACGGGACGAAGATGACGCCGTCCTGATCGGCCCAGAAGGCACCGTCGGCACCGCAGGTGACGATGGCACGTCCGGTGCGCCCAGCGATCGCCGCCGCCGCTGTGCCCGGCACCGAGGATCCGCCGAGGACCTCAGCCTCTTCGTGATTGGCGAGGACGAGGACGTCCGCACCGATCCAGCCGAAGAACGTCTCAGCGCCGAGATCATCGAGCGGGCACGCCGAGGCGGCCCCGACCGAGACCTGCAGTCCCGCCTCACGCGCGCGTTGCAACGCGGCCCGCGCCGCATCGCGGGCCCCGTGGAAGAGGGCGTATCCCGAGACGTAGAGCTGCCCGCCGCCGGCGAAGGACGGCAGTTCGTCGGCGCGGAGGTTGGCGTTGGCGCCCGGGTTAGGAATCATCGTGCGGTCAAGGCCACCCTCCACCGGGTGGACGAGCGCAATGCAGGCGCCGGTCGGTACGTCGGAATCGATGGCGGCTGCAACGTCCACGCCGAAAGTGCGCAGCCGGCGGAGTTCCTCCCGGCCGGCCGGATCGTCGCCGACCTTGGCGATGAGTGTCGTCGGCGCGCCGCTGTGGGCCAGCCACGCGGCAGTGTTGGCTGCCGATCCGCCGCTGAGGAACGTGATGACGCCCGGGGTGTCTGAACCGATGCGCAGTGGAGATGCCACCACCGCGTGGATGTCGGCCATGATGTCGCCGAGCACATAGATCCGCTTCACAGCGCGTCGTGGGTGTGATGGCTGCGGCTCATCGCGCGAGTTCGCCGGCGACAGCGGCGGCGAGGCGCGCGTTGGAGAGGACGAGGGCCACGTTTGCGGCGAGCGAGGCTCCGTGGGTCTGCTCGTGGAACCACGCCAGCAGGAAGGGCGTGACCGCCTTGCCCGTGACGCGTTGCTCCTCAGCCGTGGCAAGCCCACTGGCGAGCACGCGATCGTGAAGCGCAAGGTCCAGTTCGTCGCGCTCCGCGATGGGGTTGGCGACGATCGTCCCGGAACTCTGACCCATGTCGGCTTGCGCGCGGAAGATGTCTGCAACCTCGAGCGGGCTTTCGACCCGCCAATCCACCGCATATCCCGAGTTCTGTAGATAGAAGCCGGGGAAGGCGTCGGTTCGGTAGCCGAGGACGGAGATGTTCAACGTCTCCAGCCGCTCCAGCGTGGCCGGCACGTCCAGGATCGACTTCACACCGGCGCAGACGACGATGATCCGGCTGCGCGACAGCGTCACCAGATCCGCCGACTCGTCCCAGGTCTCCGTCGCGCCCCGATGCACGCCGCCGAGCCCGCCGGTGGCGAAGACGGAGATCCCCGCGGCGGAGGCCAGATGCGCGGTGGAAGCAACCGTGGTGGCACCGATGAGGCCCTTCGCCGCGACCGTCCCCATGTCACGAACGCTCGTCTTCACCACGTCCTCGCTCATCGCGAGTTTCTCGAGCGCGACATCGTCGAGTCCTATGTGCGCCTCGCCGTCGATGATGGCGATCGTGGCGGGCACGGATCCTTCGTCGCGCACCGCCTGCTCGATCTCGCGGGCGATGCGGAGGTTGTCGGGGCGGGGCAGTCCGTGGCTGATGATCGTGCTCTCAAGTGCGACGACGGGTCCTCCGCCGGCGAGGGCGTCGGTGACCTCGGGGGTGATCAGCACGGTCTCAGTATCGCAGCCACTATCGCTTCGGGCCGGATATTCGCAGCCCCTCGACGAGTCCCATCACGGCTGCGGTGATGAGGGCGAGGACGACCGAGGCGGCGAGTGCCATCTGGAAGTTCTCGATGCCAGGACGGCCGATGAGGCGATAGATCAGCACGGGCAGCGTCGGGCGGTCCGGGCGGGCGAGGAAGCTCGTCGCGCCGAACTCTCCGATGGCCACGGCGAAGGCGAACCCGACGGCGACGAGGAGCGGGCGCGCCACGAGCGGCAGGTCGACCGTGGCCAGGACGCGCCAGGGCGGCGCCCCGAGCCCCGCGGCGGACTCGCGCAGGTGCTCGTCGACGCCGCGAAGCGCCGGCACCAGGATCCGCACCACGAGCGGCAGGCCGACGAGTGCCTGCGCGATGATGACCAGCGCCGGGGAGCTACGCAGGTCCAGCGGCGCCGAGTCGAGCGTGATGAGAAATCCGAAACCGATCGTCACCGCCGAGACGCCGAGTGGCAGCATGAAGGCTCCGTCGAAGAGCCGCTGCGCCTGGCGCAGCCGCCGGCGTGGTGCGCGCCGCGTGACGAGCACCGCAACGACAGCCCCGAGAGCGACGGCAAGGACGGTCGCACCGCCTGCCGTGACCAGCGAGTTGCGCAGCGCGGTTGCGACCTCGGTGCCGAGGCTGCGATATCCGGCGAGTGACCACTGCCCGCGGGCACGCAGCGAGCGCACCGAAAGCGTCACGAGTGGCGCCAGCAGGGCGGCGACAACCAGCCCGCAGGTCACCAGCGAGGGCAGGTCCTGTCGCCGCGGACTCCGCGTTCGTGCCACTGCGCGGCTCGTCGCCACCGACCCCGCGCGCGCGGCGATCAACAGCAGTACGAGCACCACCGCGAGTTGCAGCAGCGACAGCACCGCTGCAGCCCGCAGGTCGAGGAACTGGGTGGTGAGGAGGTAGATCTCGGTCTCGACCGTGGCGTAGTGCAACCCACCGAGGGTGAGGACGACCCCGAACGCTGTGGCGCAGAAGAGGAAGACGACGGTCGCCGCCGAGGCGATCGCCGGACGGAGCATCGGCAGCGTCACAGTCCGCAGGACGTAGGCGGGGCGTGCCCCGAGTCCTTCGGCGACTTCGGCCGGATGACCGTCGAGCGCCTCCCACGCCGTTCCCACGGTCCGCGCGACGACACTGACGTTGAAGAACACCAGCGCCGCGACGATCGCCGCGGCACTGCCGTCCAGGCCGAGGCCACCGAGCGGTCCGTTCGTGGCGAGCAGGCTGCGAAAGGCCACCCCGACCACCACGGTCGGGAGCACGAACGGGATCGCGACGATCGCCCGCAGCGCCGCTCGTCCTGGAAAGCGCAAGCGGTAGAGGACGTAGGCGACCGGAACCCCTAGCAGCAGGGTGAGGGCGGTGGCGACCGTGCTCGACCAGAGCGTGAACCACAGGACGCGCCGTTCGCGGCGCCGGGTGAGGACGTCGCTGATCGCCGAGAAGTCGACGTGGCCGTCCTGCCAGAGGCCGTGTTTGAGCATCCCGCCCAGGGGGAGCAGGAAGAAGATCGCGAGGACCGCCAGCGGGATGAGCACCAGCGCGCTCCCTGCCAGCACTCTGCCCGCGCGCCTCCAGCTCACGACGTGATGTCGCTCCACTGGGTTGACTGAGGTAGCTCCATCACGACGTGATGTCGCTCCATTGGGTCAGCCAGTTCGAACGGTTGGCTGCGATTTGTGCGGGGTCCACCGAGAGTGGGTGCGGCGCGGGCGGAGCCCACTTCGCCCACAGCGCGGGCAGCTTCGCGCCGGCATCCACCGGGAAGACGTACATGTTGTCCGGAAGCGACTCCTGGAACGCGCGGCTGGCAAGGAAGTCGATGAACGCCTTGGCCGCGACAGGGTTCTTGGCTCCGGCGAGCACGCTGGCGTATTCGACCTGTCGGAAGCAGGTGTTCAGCAGCGCATGCGTCGTGGGCTTGGTGCCGCCCTTCGGGATCGAGCTCACCGGATCGGAGTTGTACGAGAGGACGATCGGCCGGTCGCCATTGCCGCCACCGGCGGTGTAGTCCACATCGAAGGCGTCATCCCAGCCGCTGGTGAGCTTGGTGCCATTGGCCATCAGCTTCTTCCAGTAGTCCTGCCAGCCGCCAGAAGGTGAGTCGCCGTACTGCGCGATCGTCGCGAGTAGGAAGGCGAAGCCGGGCGAGCTCGTCGCGGCGCCCGGCGCGACGAAGAGGTTCTTGTAGAGCGGCTTGATCAAGTCGTCGAGCGAGGACGGCGCAGCCAGCTGATGCTTGGCGAACCACGCGTCATCGACGTTGACGCAGACGTCGCCCCAGTCGATCGGCGTCAGGTAGTCGGCACCGCCGGGGATGTCGTACTGCGTCGTGGTCACCGCGGGAGAGCGGTACTTCGCGAGCACTCCCGCGTCGATCGCGCGCGAGGCGAAGGTGTTGTCGATGCCGTAGACAGCGTCCGCGATGGGTGAGTCCTTGGTCAGGACGAGCTTGTTGGTGAGCTCACCGGCGTCGCCGTTGGTCTGGACGTCGAGATGAAAACCGCTGCTCGACTCGAAGCCGGCGAGTAGCGCCTTCGGCGCAGCCCACGAGTCATGGGTGGCGACGACGACGTTGTGCGGGGGCGGCGGGCTGGTGGTCGGTGCGGCGCCGTCGAGTTTGGTGCCACCGCTGCTGCAGGCGGCAACCATGAGGACGGCTGTGACCGCGCTGGCAAGGACTGCAGTACGAGTTCTCATGTTCGCTCCCTAGCGCCGGCATTACCCGGATCAGGTTCGACGGTCGGCTTTCGCCCTCTCAGCCCGTTATCGGGCTCCCGTGCGCTGCCCACCATACAGTGGAACTCATGCGTCGCGTGCTGATCCTCGTCCTCACGGTGACCGCGGCGCTGCTGCCGGCCGTCGTCCTCGCACCTGCTCCGGCCGACGCGGCTGCGACAGTCACGGTGCCCACCGTCGTCCGCAAGTACGGTGCAGCGGACGCGAAGCAGATCATCACCGTCACTGCTAACCGGTCGAACTCGACGGTCGCGACGCTGTCTGCATGGACCAAGTCGGGCAAGGTGTGGAAGCGGGCCTTCGGCCCGATCACCGCGCACTTGGGTTCGGCGGGCGTCGGCAAGACGCACGAGGGAGCGTCAAGGACGCCGGCGGGCAGCTTCACGCTCACTCGTGCGTTCGGCGCGAAGGCGAATCCGGGACTGCATCTGCCCTATCACCACACGACACCTGCGGACTTCTGGGTCGAGCAGGTGGGGAACAAGTACTACAACCAGCTGCGGACGTGCCCGAGTCTCAGTTCCTCCCGGTGCGGTTTCAGCTTCGGCGCGCCCACCGAGCATCTGTACTACGAGACGCCGTACTACAACTACGCAGTCGTCATCGACTACAACACGACCAATGCCACAGGCGGTGTGAAGCAGGGTGCCGGCAGCGCCTTCTTCCTGCATGTCACAGACGGCGCGCCCACCGCAGGCTGCGTCGCGATCGATCAGGCGAAGCTGCTCAAGATCATGAAGTGGCTGAAGCCGTCCGCACACCCGCGCATCATCATCGGGACGCGGAGTTGATTTCGCCGCTCGTCAAGGACGAGCGGACAGAGCCGCACCGAGCAAAGCGGAGCGCTCCGGATCGTCGCTCACCGCGATCTGACACGCGATGGTTGAGGAGGTGCCGGAGGCACCGTCTCGAAACCACCCTTCGAAGACGTCCCAGCTCGCCGCCATCGATCCGCCCAGAACGAGCAGCTCGGCCTGAAAGTCACGTAGGCGCGGTCCGAGTTCGGCACCCAGCGCGCGAAACGCAGTAGAGAGGACGGAGATCGCGGCGTCCTCACCGCCTCGCGCCCGCTCCGCAATCGCACGCACATCGAGGTCCATGCCAGTCGCCTCAGCGTAGGCGCCGCGGATGACGCGCCGCGAGATGCGTTTCTCGATGTCTGAGCCCGGGACGGTCGGGTCGTTGATCCGTCCTCCCGGTGGGACGCCCGCTCCGTCGATACAAGCCGTGCCACCGGCGACCCAGCCGGATCCGATGCCGGTGCCCAGGGTGATACCGACGAGTCGGTCAACGCCTCGCTGCAGCGCCTCACCGAGCGTGAAGGCGTCGGCGTCGTTGACGAAGTGCAGCACGGCGGCGCCGGCGCCGAGCCGCTGGGCCAGCGCCGTCCTCACGTCGAAGTTGTAGAGCGCCTCGTACTTGCCGACGCCGTGGAAGAGCCCGATTCCCTTCTTGTAATCGAAGGGTCCGGGCATTGCGATGCCCCACGCAGTCACCTCGTCGCGCAGCAGCGGACGTGCAGCGGCGGCGTAGGAGTCGAGGATGGAATCCGCGTCGCCGAGGCTCTCGACGGGTACTCGTGACCGCTCGCCGACCAGCTGGGCGGACGCGTCGACCAGGGCCGCCGTGACATGTGTGCCGCCCACGTCCAGCGTTCCGATCAGGGTCACCGCTATATCGTAGGAACCAGCCTGAGCTTCGCCTTACCAACGTGAAGCCGCGCCCGCTCGACCCGAATCAGGTCGAGTTCGTGCTGGAAGTGCCGCTTCGACCACTCCCAGTAGTCGGCGACCTCGTGGTCCGCCGAATGGAGATGCAGCCACTGAACCATCCGGACTGCCCGTTCGAGACCGAGCAGATGGAAGACCGAGTTGATGTCGTCGCGATTCAGTCGGAGATCGGCGAGCATCAGCCGATTGAAGAAACGCAAGACCTGGTCGAACGATCGTCCGAGATACGGCTCACCGGTCGCCGAGGCGAAGGCGATGTCGTACGCATCCTGGAAAGTTTCGACGGTCTGTGGCAGGCCGCCTTTGAGTACATCGATGAGCGAGATGCTCACGAGAATTACCCCCACGCACGCGGACGCCCCACACGTCTCGCAATCCCACTCGGAACCGGGTTCCGGCGCCGCCCCCACGACGGGCGCAGCTAGATGGGAACACCCCTTAGCGGCGGGCGCCACTCGAAACCGGCGCGGATCCGCCCGCCGTCCTTCGTGGAGCATGATCGGTGGATGACGGACGTCGGTTACTTCGGACCGGACAGTGTCACGTGGCGGGTCCATGGGGAGCCGGCGACGATGGTCGGCGGCCTGCGCGCGCTGCTCCTGCAGGCGCTGCACCCCGACGCGATGCAACTGCTGTATGCCCGATCCAATTTCCAGGACGATCCGTGGGCGCGGCTGCAGCGCACAGTGCGCTACGTCGTCACCGTGTCCTTCGGCGCCAGGGCTGAAGTGGATGCGGCTGCAGCCCAAGTTCGTTCCGTCCATCATCGCCTCGGCATCGCCGACCCGGGCCAGCTTGCCTGGGTCCATGCGTGCCAGGTCGACTCATTCCTGTCAGCGGCCCGCGCCGCTGGAGTTCGCCTCGGCCCGGCCGAGGAGGATCGCTATGTGGCCGAGCAAGCGGTAGCGGCGTCCCTCGTCGAGGTTCCGGCGGAGCTGACTCCGCAGACCGTGGACGAACTCGACCGCTACATGGCCCGGATGCGTTCGCAATTGGCGTGCACCCCCGAAGCTCGCGAGGCAGCGCGTACGGTGATCGCGCCCTCGTTGCCGGTGCCCGCCAAGTACGTGGTGCCCGCACGCTTCGGCTGGACGATCATCTCGCTACTCGCGGTCGGCCTGCTTCCCGACTGGGCGCGCCGGATGTATCGCGTCCCGCCGATACCCGGGACGACGTTCGTCGCGACTGGCGGGATGCGCGTCCTGCGGCGAACCGTGCAGATGCTGCCTGATCGCTTTCGCGAGGGTCCGGCCTATCGCGCGGCCAAGGCACGTGTCGCCGAGACCGGCGATGTTTCGCTCGGCAGCGGTTAGCGTCAGAGTATGGAGTCCAGCTCACGGCACATCAGCATCGTGATCGAGCGCTCGGCGGCGGAGGTCTACGCGTTCGCGTCGGATGCGCGAAACCTACCGGCGTGGGCCGGTGGTCTGGCAGGCTCCGAGGTGACGTGGGACGGGATGTCCTGGTCGACCGACTCGCCGATGGGGCGGGTGAGTTTCGTGTTCGCACCGGTGAACGAGTTCGGCATCCTCGATCACACGGTGACCCTCCCGTCCGGTGAGTCCGTCTACAACCCGCTCCGCGTGCTGGCCCACGAGGACGGTGCGGAGGTCGTCTTCACCCTCCGGCCTTCCAGCGGGATGTCCCCGGAGGGGTTCGAGCGCGACGCGAGGATGGTGCAGCAGGACCTGGCTCGGCTCAAGTCACTGCTCGAAGCGCAGCACTGACGGCGGACGGCTCGCCGCAGGCGATTACCAGCCACGGGCGCGCCACTCGGCGAGGTGGGGGCGTTCGGTTCCGATGGTGGAGTCGTTGCCGTGGCCGGGGTAGAACCACGTGTCATCCGGCAACTCCTCGAAGACCCGTTCGGTGACGTCGCCCAACAGCTGATCGAAGTCCTTGGGCGACCACGTCCTGCCGACTCCGCCAGGGAAGAGCGCGTCGCCGGTGAAGAGGTGCGGCGTCCCCTCCGGGTCGCGATAGAGCAACGCGAGCGAACCAGGCGTGTGCCCCCGCAGGTGGATCACCTCGAGCGTCGCGTCTCCCACTGTGAGGACATCGCCCTGGCCGAACTGCTCGTCGACGGCGACCGGAAGCTCCGGGGCGTCCTCTTCGCTGGCGTACACCGCGGCCGCGGAGTCGAGGACGGTGGCCTCCAGGGCGCCCCAGTGGTCCTGGTGGCGGTGCGTCGTAAGGATCGCCGATACAGGCGGCCCCTCGAAGCGCGAAAGTTCGCTCAGCCGGTTGGGCTCCGCGGCAGCGTCGATGAGCAACCCCTCCTCGGTCTGCGTGCAGCGCAGGAGGTAGGCGTTGTTGTTCATCGCGCCGACGGCGACCTTCACGATGGTGAGCCCCGGCAGGCGGCGCACGAGGAACGAGCCTCCGACCTTCGCCTCACCGCTGTACGTCTCGCTCATACCGCCAACCTATCGCCGAACTTTTGGTCTTGAGTCAGGCATATGCCTGACTCAAGACCAAAAGTAGTGAGCGAGGGGAGGATCAGTCGAAGACGGGGAGGAACTCCTCGGTCGCGGGTCCGCTGAGGTCGACCCTCGCGTCCGGGAGGTTGCGCAGGATCGTCTCCACGTAGGACGTCACCGCCGCGGCACGACCTACGTCCTCGCCGCGTTCCTCCGACAGGAACCAACGGTGCTCACTGATCTCGTGGAAGAGTTCGGCATCAGGGAGCTTGCCGCGCTGGTCGGTCGGCACCAGCGCGAGCGTGCCGTAGAACTTCTGGTCCAGCCAGCGCCGCGCCGCAGCGTCCTCGGGGACGTCCTCGCCGGTCGCCTCCTCCCACTTGGCGCGGAACCGTGCCAAGTCGGCGAGCAGCGTGCGTGCCTGGTTCTCCTGCACCGAGAGCCCCGTCAGGGCGAAGACCCGCCGCGCGTGGTGCCCGGGCTCCACGACCGCCGTCTCGAAGCGGAGCCGCCGGCCGCCGTTCTCCGTGCGGATCGCCATCTCCGCGACGTCGAAACCCAGGGAGTTGAGGCGTTTGATGCGCTGGTTGATGAGGTAGCTCTCGCCGCGGCCGACGACCTCGTTGCGGGTGAGCTCCTCCCACAACTGCTCGTAGCGCGGCGTCAACTCCTTCGCGGTCTCGATCGGGTCGATGCTTGGGTCGAGCTGACGGGCAGCCTCGAGGTCGAACATCTCGCCGGCGATGTTCTCCATCGCGATCTGCAGGTCATAGGCGCGTTGGCCGGGGGAGAGCTCCGCATGCATCTCACCGGTCTCGGCATCGACCAGATACGCCGCGAGCGCGCCAGCATCACGGCGGAACAATGTGTTCGACAGGGAGCAGTCGCCCCAGTAAAAACCGGCAAGGTGCAGGCGGACGAAGAGGCCGGCGAGAGCGTCGAGCAGGCGCGTCCTCAACTCCGGGATCCCGCGCCCGGTGAAGAGCGCCCGATAGGGCTGCGAGTAGGGCAGGTGACGCGTGATGAGCAGCCCCGGCAGCGGCCCGTCATCGTTCGACCGCTCGGTGACCGTGCCGTAGGCCTCCACCACGGGCACGTTGCGCGCGGCGAGTTCGTGCAGCATGGCGTGATCGTTGAGGACGAAGCGGTCGGGCGCCTCTTTCACCGCGAAGATTCCCCCGGCGGCCACGCCCTCACTGCCGGGGGGACCTCCACTGCCCTCCAGCCCGATGAAGCGCACCACGTGCCGGGAGATGCCTCGCGGCACGTGGACGATCCGTTCCTCCGGCCACTCCTCCAGCGGCAGGTCGAACGGAAGGTCCAGCAACTCGGCGTTGGTGCCGAGGGTCACCAGCTGATAGCCAGCCATGCGCACAGCCTATGGGGCGCCGATGCCGCGAGACAGTCACGAATCGGGCGCCGCACGGTAGGTAGCCGTCGCCGCCTTGCTTGGCGGCGGCGGATAGATTCAGTGCGTGCTGACAATGTCGACCCTCTTCCTGCGGACCCTGCGTGACGACCCCGCGGATGCCGAGGTGCCGAGCCACAAACTGCTCGTCCGTGCCGGCTACGTCCGCCGCGTCGCGCCGGGCATCTACTCCTGGCTACCACTCGGTCTCGCCGTCCTCGACAAGGTCGAGAAGGTCGTTCGCGAGGAGATGGCGAGCATCGGCTCGCAGGAGGTGCACTTTCCCGCGCTCATCCCGCGCGAATATTTCGATGCGTCCGGGCGCTGGGAGGAATACGGTGAGAACATCTTTCGGCTCATGGACCGGAAGAAGGCGGAGTACCTGCTTGCCCCCACCCACGAGGAGCTCTTCACGCTTCTCGTGAAAGGCGAGTACTCCTCCTACAAGGACTACCCACTGTCGCTCTACCAGATCCAGATCAAGTACCGGGATGAGGCGAGGCCCCGCGCCGGAATCCTGCGTGGCCGCGAGTTCATCATGAAGGACTCCTACTCCTTCGATCTCTCGCACGAGGGGCTGGTGAAGTCGTACTACGACCACCGCGGCGCCTACGAGCGGATCTTCAGCCGCCTCGGCTTCGACTACAAGATCGTCTTCGCCGTCTCGGGCGCGATGGGTGGTTCGGCGTCTGAGGAGTTCCTGGCGAGGACGCCGTCTGGCGAGGACGCCTTTGTGCAGTGCACGAACTGCGACTACGCCGCCAACACCGAGGCCGCCGAGGTGGCCGTTCCTCCGGCGGTTGTTTCGACAGGCTCAACGAACGCCGTGCAGATCCACGACACCCCAAACACGCCGACCATCGACACCCTGGTCGAGGTCTTCAACGCCCTTGGACTGCGCGACGAGCCGTTCAGCGCCGCTGACACGCTGAAGAACGTCGTCCTGCGGACGAAGGCACCAGGGGAGACCGAGTGGTCGTTGCTCATCGTCGGCGTGCCCGGCGACCGTGAGGTCGATCTCAAGCGTCTCAGCGGCCAACTCGAGCCGATCGAGGTCGAGCAGGCCGGTCCCGAGGACCTCGCCAAGGCGCCGCTGCTGGTGAAGGGCTACATCGGCCCGCAGATCCTCGGTCTGGAGAGTCCATCGAAGATCAAGTACCTCGTCGACCCCCTCGTCGTCGAGGGCAGCGTCTGGATCACCGGCGCCAACGTCGAAGGCAAGCATGCCGCGAACGTGGTGCGCGGACGCGATTTCACCCCGGACGGCGAGATCGGTGCGGTGGAGATCCGGGACGGCGACCGCTGCCCGCGCTGCGGCTCGCCCCTGGAGGTCGCCAAGGGCATCGAGCTCGGTCACGTCTTCCAGCTCGGCGAGAAGTACGCCAAGGCCTTCGGTCTGACGGCGCTCGGGCAGGAGGGCAAGCCGGTCGGCATCACCATGGGCTCCTACGGCGTAGGTGTCACCCGTGCCGTGGCAGCGCTCGCCGAACAGACCTACGACGACAAGGGCCTCTGCTGGCCGCGCATCGTCGCCCCGGCGGACGTCCACCTCGTCGCTACCGGTAAGGACGACGCCGTCTTCGTGGCGGCCGCCAAGCTCGCCGAGGAGCTGGAGTCGAAGGGCGTCTCCGTCCTCTACGACGACCGTTACGGGGTCTCGCCCGGCGTGAAGTTCAAGGACTCCGAGCTGCTCGGTGTGCCGACAATCGTCATCGTGGGTAAGGGCCTCGCCGACGGTGTCGTCGAGATCAAGGACCGCAAGACCGACGAGCGCCGCAACGTCCCAGTCGCATCCGCTGCAGAAGTGATTGCGGCGGTCGTGGCCGGGACGGAGGTGACTGCTCCGGGCGGTCAGACTTGATCCTCCCCCGCAAGCGGGAGGTGCCCCCACCGCAATCACCTCCGTCCCGGCCACTCGACTCACTTGATCCCGGCTGGGCGGAGGCGTTGCGGCCGGTCGCCGATCAGATTGCGGCGATGGGGCAGTTTCTGCGGGCGGAGGTGGCGGCTGGCAGGACGTATCTGCCGGCTCCGGATCGGATCCTGCGAGCCTTCCAGCAGCCCTTCGCTGATGTCCGCGTCCTCGTCGTGGGGCAGGACCCGTATCCGACACCGGGCAATCCCGTCGGGCTGTGCTTCTCGGTCGAACGCGACGTCCGCCCGCTGCCGCCGTCCTTGCAGAACATTTACAAGGAACTGCACGACGACCTCGGCATCACGCCTCCACCGCATGGCGACCTCACCGCGTGGACGACGCACGGCGTCCTGCTGCTGAACCGCGTCCTCGCCGTCCGGCCGGGGGCGCCCGCATCACACCGGGGCAAGGGTTGGGAGGCAGTCACCGAGCAGGCGATCCGGGCGCTCGTGGCACGCGGTACGCCGCTCGTCGCGATCCTCTGGGGACGTGACGCGCAGACGCTGCGCCCGCTGCTGGGGCAGACGCCACGGATCGAGTCCGCACACCCCAGCCCACTCTCGGCACGCAACGGCTTCTTCGGCTCGCGGCCGTTCAGCAAAGCCAACGGGCTCCTCACCGAAGCCGGCGAGGAGCCCGTTGACTGGAGGCTCGACTAGCAGGTCACCGCTAGCGCGAAGGCCGAATCGACGTAGGTGCCGTCGCTGGCCTTCTTCACGTAGACCTCGACCCGGTCGGTGAACTGGTCGGTGTACGCCGAGATCGTGTAACTCGAATCCTGCGCCGTCGCGGTGGCAACGCAGTCGAGCACGTTCGTGCTCGTGAAGACCTGGTACTGACCGACGTCGGTCTTCAGCACGCTCGTGATCTGCGGTGAGGACGAGAGGATCGTCCCGGTCGTCGAGACCGCGACCGCGATCGGCGTGGTGTAGTACCCGACCACGTCGGTGGCGATGTCTGTCGCGGTGAGCGAGACGTTCTTCACCCGGATCGTGCCGTCGGCACCGAGCTTGCTCGTGACCTCACCGGAGATCTTCACGTTCTTGTAGTAGGTGAGGGCGGTGCTGTTCGGCTCGCTGACACCGGAGGGGTAAACGACGAGCCGACCCTGCCCCGAGCTGTTGACGGTGGTGAACGAGAGCACCACGGCACTTGCCTTGGCGGGAACGCCACAGCCGGTGGCCGCGCCGCCCTGCGTCGAGAAGCCCGTCGTGCCCGTGATCTGCAGGACGCGCGTGGAATTGCGGGTGAACTTGCCGGCTGGGCTCAGGCGGCTGTCGGCGAGACGGCAGGGGCTGAGCGCCACGTATTCGGTCTGGGAGACAGGAGCGGCTATGCCGGCGGGGGCGGTGATGGGTGCAGGGCGTGTGGGGCCTTCAGGGCTGTTGCCTGCTGCGACCGCCACACCTCCCAACGCCAGTCCCGCACCGACAGTCAGTGCGGCAAAGATGGTTAGAGCACGAGCAGGTTTTCTCACTGGGACCTCCGGCTGCGTTGACGTTGTCAGCCCGAAGGTAGCCACGAGTGCCCTGAAATCCGGTGAGGACAGCTTGCCGCTCTATCAGCGTCTAGTCAGTAAGCCGGGCCGGACTCTGCTCATGACCCGGCCGCAAGACGGGCCGGGAAGCCACCCGTGGCCACCGGTCCCCAGCGGATCGGGGTGACCCGGATCAGTGACTTGCCCTGCGTCCTCATCGCGCGGCGGTACTCGTCCCAATCCGAATGTTCACCGCTGATACACCTGAAGTACTCCACCAGCGCGTCCTCCGCATCTGGCATGTCGAGCACCTCGGCGGTGCCGTCCACCTGGACCCACGAGCCGCCGAAGTCATCCGACAGCACGAGGACGGAGCAATCGGGGTTGCGCCGCAGATTCGCGGTCTTCGCCCGATCCGGGTAGGTCGAGATGACGATCTGCCCATCGGCAGAGACCCCGGCTGTCACGGGCGAGGCCTGTGGGCGTCCGTCCGCCCGCGTTGTCAGAAGGATGTGATGGTGTCGAGGACGGACGAAGTCCAGCAGTCCGTCCAGGTCGACCGTGCTGTTCGTGGCGATGGTTCGGGCCATACGCCCATCCTGCCGTGTCGTGACCACTGTGATCCGGCTGCTTCGCAACCGATCTGGGGGCACCTCCCGCTTGCGGGGGAACTTAATCGCTCGGCCGGAGAGAACGATTCTCTCCGCCTCGCTCACTCTGTCGGTGCCGCTCCGTAGGCTGGTCGATGTGGGAAACAGCGATCGGCTCATCGTGCGGGGCGCCCGCGAGCACAACCTGAAGGACGTCGACCTCGATCTGCCGCGCGACGCCCTCATCGTCTTCACCGGCCTCTCCGGCTCCGGCAAGTCATCGCTGGCCTTCGACACGATCTTCGCCGAGGGGCAGCGCCGCTACGTCGAGTCGCTGTCGGCCTACGCCCGACAGTTCCTCGGCCAGATGGACAAGCCCGACGTCGACTTCATCGAGGGCCTCTCGCCCGCGGTGAGCATCGACCAGAAGTCGACCTCGAAGAATCCGCGGTCGACCGTCGGCACCATCACCGAGGTCTACGACTACCTGCGCCTGCTCTACGCGCGCATCGGCAGGCCACACTGCCCGACCTGCGGTGAGGCGATCTCCAGGCAGACGCCTCAGCAGATCGTCGACCGGATC
>DASXYU010000029.1:0-6787 GCA_036502295.1 Jatrophihabitans sp.
AACACCACTCCCGTCGACCTGACCGGGTGGCTGGGAACCCCGTATTCCGGGGCTCCCAGCCTTCTCCATCGGGTGGAGCTGAGGGGATTCGAACCCCTGACCCCCACACTGCCAGTGTGGTGCGCTACCAGCTGCGCCACAGCCCCGTTTGAAACCGAAGAGCCATGCTACAGGGTGCGGCATGCTGATCTGGACTTGGGGTTTTAGGGCGCAGGGGGTTCGAGACGCCGACTTTCGTCGGCTTCTCAACCACCGCATCATGGGAGCGTCGTCGGCTCCTCCAACCGCCACCTCGTTGGACTCCGAAACAACAGATTCTGTTACAGATGTGACTCATGGGGCCCGGTTTTACTGGGGTGACGACACGCCGAGTCCATCAAACCCCCCAATTTGCTGGACTCCGGAGGTCGTCGCCCATACTTGGGGCAGCAATACTCATCGATCAAGGGAGATCCCGTGAACCGCAAGGAACTCGTGGCAGCTGTCGCTGACGCATCGGAGCTGGAGCAGAAGACGGTCGATTCCGTCCTGCGCGGCCTGCAGGCGACGCTCGAGAGCGCCGCGGCCAAGGGTGAGAAGGTCAGCGTCCCTGGCTTCTTCGCACTGTCGGTCGGCAAGCGCGCCGCCCGTGAAGGCCGCAACCCGGCCACCGGCGAGACCATCAAGATTCCGGCCGCCAACACCGTCAAGTTCGCCGCGGGCAGCGCTCTCAAGGACGCCGCCAACCACAAGAAGTAAGACTTCGCGGTAACTCGAAGGGCTCCCGTCCAATCGGACGGGAGCCCTTCGAGTTACCAGGCGTCCTCAGCTCGAGGACGTACTCGGCTTCGGGCTCGTGGACGCCGACTTCGTCGGGGTCGCCGAACTCGTCGCCGAGGGCGACGCGGTGGACGAGCCGGAGCCGCTCGCAGAGGGCGTCGGAGTGGCCGACGGCTTCGGTGTCGCCCCGACGTTCGCCTTCGCGATCGCGTCCTTCAGGCTCGCCAGATCAGGCTTCTCCAGCTTCGTGCCGTTGACGAGGACGACCGGTGTCAGCCCGACGCCCCGTGTGCTGGCAATCTCCGTCATCGCCTGCACCAGCTTCTTGTTGCTCTCGCCGGAGACGCAGTCGCGGAAGGTCGTCGCCTCGGTCGTCAGGCCGAGGTCCGTGCCGTAGCGGGTGAAGTCGGTGACCGAGACGCCGCTCTGCGAGTTCGGGCGCACGATCTTGCCGCTCTTGTCCTTGCCGAAGAGCAGGTCGTGCATCTGGATGAACTCATCGCTGCTCACCGCCGCCATGCACAGTGCCGCGTTCGCGGCACGCGTCGAGTAGCCGGTGCCATCGGCACTGTGGTCAAGGCTCGCGATCATGTGATAGCGCACCTGGGCGAGGTTCGCCTGCGCGTCAGCCACCAGCGTCTTCGACACCGCCTGCTCAAGTGTGGCGGCATCAGCGCTGAAGAAGTCCTCGTAGATGTCCACCGTCGCGGCGGCCTGCTTGCCGTAGACGTAGCCGTTATCGGCCGAGGTCGCCTCCACCGGAGTCACGTTGCGGAACTCCGAGTTGTTCCGCAACACCGCCATACCCATCACCAGCGCCGCGATCCCCACCACGATCACCGACGAGTTCAGCCAGAGCGACCGCACCCGAGCCGCCCGCTGCTTCACGGCAAGGTCGCGCTCGTACTTGCGCCGCCCCTGTGCGTCTCGCAGCCGCTTGGCGCTCGGCTCCTCGAGGTAGTCGTTGCGAGCCACGAACTCGTCCAAGCCGATGCGGGTGTACGGCCACAGCACCAGGTACAGCGCCGCCAGCAGCAGGACGACCGCCAGCGGGATCTGCCAGGCGTAGCCGCTCGATAGGCTGGGACCGCCGACGTCGAAGACCCCGGCGTCGACGTGCAATCCCCGTGCCGCGCCCTGCAGCAGCGTGAGGACGAAGACGACCGTGACGATCAGCGCGACCGCGGCCACCACCCGCGTGGTGAGTCCCAGGATGAGCAACGCACCGAGCAGCAGCAGCACCGTCGGCAGGACGTAGCCGGCGCCCTTGGCGATCCAGTCGGGTCCGAAGTCGAAGGCGCGCGCCGTCTGCTTGAAACCGCGCGGGTTGGCCAGCTTCGGCAGCGACGCGACCAGCAGGATCACGCCGAGCGCGAGGCGCACCAGCGTGCCGAGCCAGTCGCTGCCGTTGAACGGGCGCATCGTCGGCAGGGCGGGGGGCGTCAGCTTCTTCAGGTCCACGAGGGCGGATTCTGCCGGACGCGGCTGGGCGCCGCCTCAGTCCCCCTCCCAATCCCCATGATCAACAGACCAATTGGGTCAAATTTCGACCATATAGGTCTGTCGATCATGCGGCCGCGGGTCTGATCAAGAGGACTTGTCGACGAGGGGAAGGTCGTGGGCGATCGCGGTGTCCTCGTTGCTGGAGCTGTTGTAGGTCACCCGGGCATAGTCGTCGCTGCCGAAAAGCAACAGCTCCGCGGAGTGCGTCTGCCCGCCGTCCTCGCTGAGGTTGACGTGCACTGCCGCCTCAGCTGCGTGAATCTCGTCCTCCGTGCCGCGCAGCCCCACGAACGTCGCCTTGTTGAGGAACTGGTCGGCCGTGTGGAAGTTCGAGAGCCACTGGGTGAGGACGGAGCCGGTGTCGCGGGTGGGATCGGTGGTCACGAAGACGACGTAGGTCTTCTGTTGCAGCTCGACCGGCACCTTCGCCAACGCGGTACCGACGTCTGCCATGGTCTCGGGGCAGACGTCGGGGCAGTGCGTGTAGCCGAAGAAGAGCAGCGTCGGGTGACCGGCCGTCACCGTCCCGAACGAGAACGGCTTGCCTGTCGCGTCGGTGAGTGTGAAGGACGGCCGTGGTTGTGGCGTGGTGAGGCCGAAGCCGCAGTAGGCGGAGCACTGCTGCGGCTGATCGTTGAGTCCCGTCTGGTTCGGAGTCGCACCCTTGCCCGAGGAGCAGGCCGCAAGAAGCAGCACCGCGCTAACGAGAACAGCAGCGAGACGCCTCATGGATGCGTCCCAGGGGCGTAGACCTTGGCCGTGACATCGATGGGAGCCAGGTCGGCGAAGGTCAGCTCCATCGAGATAAGGTCACCGGCTTTCAGTTTTCCGAAGAGTTGGTCGATCATCACGTGTCCTTCCCCGACCGAGAGTACGAGGCTGCTTCTGGCGCGGATGAGGACGCCACCCTCCTGTGCGGTCATCACCCCGCCGACGACGGTGTGCAGGACGTTGCTCGCCCCGGCACTCGTCGTCACCTTCAACAGCTGCACATCCGAGTCCGTGTTGTTGTAGACGGTGAAGTAGCCGGCGGCCAGCTCCGTCGGCGGCACCGGTGCCGCGATCCAGGCGCTCACCACCGAGACGCCCTGCGGTCCTTGATCGCCGGACGACTGCGGTACCGACCCGAGGATCAGCCCCGCAAGCCCCAGCGCCAGCACCAGCACGCCGGCGACGAGGGCACCACTGGCTTCAATACGTGTGCCTCGCACGGCTACTCAGCCACCGCGGCGTGCCTCGTCCTCGCCCGCGAGACGACGGTGCCGCCTACCGCCCCTGCCGCAAGCACCAGGGCGATGATCGAGAGGACGAGCGCGGTGGTGTCACTGCCCGACTTGCCCGAGGAACTCGCGGGAGCAGCGGAGGCAGCAGCCAGGGTGAGGGTCGGCTTCGGGTGATCGGGCTCCGAGCTGCCGGGCGCGGCTACCTCATTCCAGTTCACGACCGTTCCGTCGCTGTAGGTCTGCTCGGCGGCGAAGGCGAGCGCATCAACCGCAGGCAGCGGACCTGCGCTGACGTTGAAGGTGTCGAACTCCCCCGGCTTGATCGCGGCATCGACGGTCGCCGTCCAGGTGATGGAGCCGACGGCCTTGGTGATCTGGTTGCCGTCGTCGTCGGTGAGCGGCCTCGCGAGCGCCACCTCGGTCTCGGTGTGGGTCCAGCCCGGCTTGGGCTGCACCGACACCGACGCGATCGGTTCGTCGCTGGGCAAGGTGACCGTTAGCTTCGTCGTGCTCGCCGTATCGCTCTCGGTCGGCACCGTGAAGGTGAGCGTGGCGTAGCCGCCCTGGGTCGCCCCCGCACCGCTCACCGTCACGTGCGCGAATGCCGGCGAGGCGATCGCGAGGACGGCAGCGAATACCCCCACAGCGACAGTCGCTTCGACACGGTGCCTGCGGCGCGTACTCAACGACCTCATCGGAATCTTCATCGCATTCCTTTCAGTGGAGTTTCACTGGAACGTCGGTGGTGACGGCGTCGGCCGCCGAGAAGGTGACCACCAGGTGGAAGGTCCAGGTGCCGGAGACCGGCAGGTCAACGTCGTCGGCCTGGTAGCGGTTCGTGCCGTCGGGCTTGAGCGTCAGCGGCAGCGGTCCGATCTTCTTGCTCTGCTGCGTCGCGGTGGCGACGAGCTGCTGCGGGACCGCGCCGTCTGTGAGGGAGATGCTCACCGTCACCGAGCCGTGCCTGCCCGGCTCCACCG
This sequence comes from Jatrophihabitans sp., assembly GCA_036502295.1. GTDB lineage: Bacteria > Actinomycetota > Actinomycetes > Mycobacteriales > Jatrophihabitantaceae > DASXYU01. The sequence continues at coordinate 4,466 of DASXYU010000029.1, forward strand.
CCACCTCGGCCGATCGGCTCGCGGTCAACGCAGCGGCCCCGCGTACCGCCTTCGCGTCACTCACCGCGATAGCCTCGCGTCCGCGCGGTTGCCCGACGAGCACAGAGGTCGCAACCAGCACAAGGACGGCGAGTCCGAGCTCGACGAGCACCGAGCGCCTCATCCGCTCCAGCGTCACCACATCGGTGGCGCGGCGGTTCACCGCACGGCGACTGAGGTTGCCCAGTGCGATGAGGCCGACGAAGAGGACGACCTTCACCACGATGAGTAGGCCGTACTCGGTGCCGAAGAGCGCGCGCCACAGGCCGATGCCGCGGAACGCCGCGTAGAGGCCGGTGACCGCGAGCACCCCGACGCAGCTGTACGCCACGCGCGAGAAGACCGGAAGCACCTCGCGCAGTTCCTCCGGGTCGCGCCGCGGCATCACCGCGAGGACGAGCATCGCCAGGCCGCCGATCCACGTCGCCATTGCCGCCACGTGCAGCGCGTCGGCCGTGATCGAGAGCCACGCGGGGTTCGTCGTCTGCGCGTGCCCCACGACGGAGAAGGTGACGACGGCGCCGCCGAGCAGCAGCCAGCTCAGCTCCTCGAGCCAGTCGACGCGCTCGGTGTCGCGTCGTCGCGCTGACATCTGCCAGATCAGGGCGAGGACGCCGAGCAGCAGCAGCCGCGTCGAGTGCCAGAGCCCGTAGCTCGTGTGCAGCGTGTTGTCGAGCAGCGTCCAGCTCGCCACCTTGGCGACGCTCGCGCCGGCGACGTAGGGCCCTTCGAGCAGCGCCTCGGCGATACCGCCGACAACTGCCAGCCACCAACCCCACGCCACCAGCCGACGCGCGCGGCGATCGGCACGTCCTGCACGCCAAAGGGCGAGCAGCAGCCAGGCGCCACCGAGCAGCGCGATGCCGGCGTAACTGATCCAGCGCGCGACGTCGAACAGGACGCTCGTGCCGTGGTTCACCGCCGACACCGACCCGGTCGTGGTGACGAGTTCGCCGTTGCCGACGACGAAGCGGACCACGCCCGCGACCGGATGCGAGTCGGCGGAGACGACGCGGTAGCTCTCGACGTAGGTGCCGTCGCCGAGGCCCGTCCTCAACTTCACAGCGATCTTCGCACCGGCGCCGTCCGGGTGGTACGCGCCGCCGGAGTCGACGCGCTGCCCTTGCACGTCGGTGACGGTGAGGTAGGACGGACCACCCAGCCCGACGGCTTCGTCGAAGGTGATCGTGACGACGGAGGGGACGGCCTGCAGCCGTGAGCCGTCGCTGGGGTCGGAGTTGTCGACCGTGGCATGGGCACTCGCGGACGGTGCGAAGAGCAGCATCGCGATGAAGCTCGCAACGAGTAGCACCAGGGGCTTCGACACGCGCCTTGCGGCGCTACTCAGCCACCTCGTGGAAGATTCGCTCACGCGACTCCTCGCAGGTGGCGCCTGCGGTGCTGGTCCTTGGGCTTCGTCTCGTCCTTCTCGCCCTCGACGTCTGCGAATCGCGCCGGAGGCAAGGCCCGCTCGGCACGGTCGACCGCGAAGAGCAGCACCAGCCCTACCACCGCCGCGATGTGCGTCGCAAGGCGGTCGACGCTGACGATTCCGGCCATGATGTCGTGGATGCTCAGCGCCCCGAGCACCACGACGAAGCTCGCCAGCAGCGCGATGAGCCCAGCCGCCCGACGGGGACGCACCGCCGTCGCGAGAAAGGCGACCGCGATGGCGAGGTTCCACGCGGCGCCCTCGTGCGAGGCGTGCGTCGACATCGCCATGCCCATGTCGTCGCCGCTGAGCTCGCCGAGGGAGAGTCCCAGTTGTACGAGTCCGACGAGGACGAGCCCGGCGCGGAGCACCACCCGCCGCCGCATGACCTTGCGCACCGGCAGCACCACGTCGGCGACGATGCGCTCCGTGAGGTCGGGCACCTCGGCCGTCCCGAGGCGCAACTGCCGGGTGAGGACGGCCGCCCGCTCGGCCCATTGGGCGCATCCGACGCACGACGCGACGTGCTCATCGAGCAGGCCCTGCGGGGTCTCCACAGGTTCCCCGTCCATCCTTGCGGAGAGGGCCTCGCGGAACCGATCACAGCGCACGTCAGAATTGGTCGCGCGGGGGCCACGAAAGTTCCCGGCGAATCCCGGCAGTGGTCCGGCTCACAGGAGTGGCGGTGCAGAAGACAAGTGACGGACGAGCAGTACGACCCGATCACGGCTGCCGCCCTGTGCGCGCGCCGTGGCGACTCGGTTGCCGCTGCCGCCTTCGTCCGTGCCACGCAGGCCGACGTGTGGCGCACCTGCTCCCACCTCGGACCGCGCGAACTCGCCGACGACCTC